>JAAYQC010000093.1 GCA_012519515.1 Bacteroidales bacterium
AGAAGAAAAGCAGCCGTTGCCAGAGTAAGATTAAGTGACGGCAAGGGTAAAATAACGGTTAACGACAGGGATTATAAAGAATATTTCGGCGCCGAAACATTGCAGTTTGTGGTTACACAGCCGCTCGTTGTCCTCGATGCCACCAATAAATATGATATCAACGTCAATCTCACCGGAGGCGGAGTGAAAGGACAGGCTGAAGCACTCAGACTTGGGATTACCAGGGCTCTGATAAAGATTGATGCTGAAAACAAAACTGTACTCAAGGCAAACGGCTTCGTGACACGCGATCCCCGCGAGGTCGAAAGAAAGAAGTCGGGCCAGCCCAAGGCACGCAAAAGATTCCAGTTCAGCAAACGTTAGGACTTATCTTATCAACCAAATATAGATGCAGGTTTAGTATCTAAATTGCAGAGACTCCCGTACCGGGGCTACCCTGCGATTGATAAAACAGAATGTAAACTTTAAAAACAAGAAAATGGCAAGAACAAATTTCCAGGAACTGCTTGACGCGGGTGTTCATTTCGGACATCTGAAAAGAAAATGGAATCCTGCAATGGCTCCATATATCTTTATGGAACGCAACGGGATTCATATCATCGACCTCGAGAAGACAATCGTAAAAATTGAAGAGGCTGCTGCAGCCATGAAACAGATTGCCCGTTCGGGCAAGAAGATTCTCTTTGTTGCAACAAAGAAACAGGCCAAGGAAATAGTAGCCGAAAGAGTGAAAAAGGTTAACATGCCTTACGTTACCGAACGCTGGCCGGGCGGTATGCTTACCAACTTCCCCACGATCCGCAAGGCAGTGAAGAAGATGGGAAACATCGACAAAATGGCTGCCGACGGAACTTTCAACAACCTTTCAAAACGCGAAAAACTCCAGGTTACCCGCCAGAGAGCCAAACTCGAAAAGAACCTGGGAAGCATCGTCGACCTTACCCGCCTTCCTTCCGCACTTTTCATAGTTGATGTGTGCAAGGAACGTATCGCTCTAAAGGAAGCAAAACGACTTGGCATACCTGTTTTTGCCATGGTTGATACAAACTCCGATCCGTCGGATATCGAATTCCCGATCCCTGCCAACGACGACGCCTCAAAGTCAATTTCTCTTATCGTCGGCCTTCTCTGCGACGCTATCGAGGAAGGTCTCAACGAAAGGAAACTCGAGAAAGACAAAGAGCCGGCAGCCCAGAAAGAAAGAAAGGTAACGAGGAAAAATATTGAAACAAAGGATCTGTCTGATTCAGTGATCGAAGACCTTGCAGAGGAAGAGGAAGAAGAAGAAACCGGGGAAGAGGAGGAAGATTTCGTCGAGGAAGATGATGAAATAGCTGCCGATACCGAAGAGGATGATGAAGAGTAATGATTCAGTTTTAACTTTAAAGTAATCAATAAAATGGCTAATATAAGTGCTGCAGATGTTGCAAGGCTGAGGAAAATGACTCTGGCCGGCATGATGGACTGCAAAAAGGCTCTTGAAGAATCGAACGGCGATTTTGACAAGGCTGTTGAAATAATACGGAAAAAGGGACAGGCTGTTGCCAGCAAAAGAGCTGACAGGGAAGCTACCGAGGGAGTCGTTCTGGCAAAAACCAACGCCGATTCAAGCACGGGAGCTCTGATAGTTCTAAACAGCGAAACCGACTTTGTGGCAAAGAATAACGATTTCATTGCCCTGGCTGGTAAAATACTTGATCTTGCTTTAACAAAAAAACCTGCCGACCTCCAAACCCTTAAATCACTCCCTCTCGAAAATTCAACCGCGGAAGGAAAGGTAACCGAATACATGGGTATCATCGGCGAGAAACTTGAACTGGCTTTCTATGAAAAAATAGAAGCTCCCTTTGTCCAGGCCTATATCCACCCGGGAAACAAGCTGGCATCCCTCGCGGGTTTTTCAAAGGCAGGTGTCGATATTCAGGTATATAAGGATGTGGTGATGCAGATAGCCGCCATGAACCCCGTTGCCATCGACAAGGATGATGTACCTGCACAAGTAATCGAGCAGGAACTGGAGATCGGTAGGGATCAGGCAAGACGCGATGGCAAACCCGAGAATATGATCGACAAAATTGCCCAGGGTAAACTTGCAAAATTCTACAAGGAAAACACTCTCCTTAATCAGGAATTCATCAAAGACAGTAAAATAAACATCAGACAATACCTTGAGTCAGTCGATAAGCAGTTGAAAGTCACCACCTTCAAACGCTTTAACCTCAACCAGTAAATATAAGTTCATAAATTCAATATCAAGGTGGCGCCGATTGGCGCCATTTTTTTGCTATATTCGTCTCGCCGGATGCCAATTTACGGGCTTCCAGCCTGTTCTACCAATCATTACATGAAACTCACTTGTCTCAAATGCACAAACATGTATATATATAATTTTCTGTCATTTGGATCCCCTCGCTTGAACGGGCAGCCATCTTAGCATTAAAATAAAACAATATACGGATGAAATACAAAAGGATCCTACTGAAACTCAGCGGCGAGTCGCTTGCAGGCGATGACGGACAGGGCATCAGCAGCAGCGTCCTCGAAGATTACGCCTCACAGCTTGGCGAAATCGCCGGACTTGGCTGCGAACTTGCCATTGTTATCGGGGGAGGAAACATATTCAGGGGGCTCAGCGGAACCAAAGCGGGCGTCGACCGGGTCAAGGGCGACCAGATGGGAATGCTTGCCACCGTTATCAACAGCCTCGCTCTCGAAAGTGCAATCCGTAATACCGGTGGCCGGGCAAAAGTCTTTACGGCAATCCGTATGGAACCGGTCGGCGAACTATATTCAAGCGACAAAGTAAAGGATGAACTTTCAAAAGGAACTATCTGCATCCTGTCGGGCGGAACCGGCAACCCCTTCTTTACCACCGATACCGCCGCCGCACTCAGGGCTGTGGAAACCGGCGCCGAAATACTTCTCAAGGGAACCAGGGTCGACGGGGTCTACACTGATGATCCGGAGAAAAATCCGAATGCTGTCAGATTTGATACCCTGACTTTCGCCGAAGCAATAGAACGACAGCTGAAAGTAATGGATTCAACAGCCTTTACCATGTGCCGCGAAAACAACATGCCGGTAATCGTATTCGACATGAATAAAAGGGGAAACCTGAAGAAGGTGGTTGGCGGCATCAAAACAGGAACCATTGTAAGCAATTGATTGAATTACTTCAATAAAATATATTTTTATTATTTTTGATCCTGATTTGCTTTTCAGAAAACCGGCAAGCGTTTTTATTAAAGGAAGAAAAGTCAAAAATAACAACACTCTGAGCTATGAATGAAGAAGTTGACCTTATAATGGAAGAAACCACCGAAAGAATGCAAAAGGCTCTCAGCTATCTTGAGAACGAACTTGCCCATTTGCGTGCCGGACGGGCCACTCCTCTTCTGCTCGACGGCATAACCGTCGATTACTACGGTGTGAACTCACCGCTGAATCAGGTTTCGAACATCCATACCCCCGATGCCAAGACCATAATAATACAGGCATGGGAAAAGAGTATGCTCAATGTTATCGAAAAAGCAATAATGGCTGCCAATATTGGTCTCACTCCCATCAATAATGGAGAGATAATAAGGATTAACATCCCCGCCCTCACTGAAGAGAGAAGGCACCAGCTTGTCAAGCAGGTCAGAAACGAGGGCGAAGTGGCCAGGATAAGTATACGAAACGCCCGCAAATGGGGTCTCGATGAACTGAAAAGAATGCTTAAGGAAGGCCTTCCCGAAGATACAGAGGAAAATGCAGCCGAAAATATTCAGGAACTGGTGAGGGATTTCACGGCGAAGGTCGAAAAGGCAATAACAGCCAAGGAAAAGGAAGTAATGACCGTCTGAATTCCCTTCTGACTGAAGGTCTGCTAATACCGGTGGATGATCCCGCCCTTACGGGAATAATATCCATCGCTGAAACCCACATATATCAAATACACAAATACTTATGTATATAATTCTCAAACATGTGGGTTCCCCCGCTTGAGCGGGGACCTTTAAAATAAAATTATATACGGATGAAATAATATAAAACTCCATTGAATTTTTTCCATCTGCGAAATAAAACCTGCCTTTCATTTGTCTATTAGGTGAATAAAATTAATGAATCAGGAACTTCAGGTAACGCATAACCTTTATAATCAAATCTTTTTCTAAATGAGAAGAACAATTATCATCACCGGTATCGTGGCAGGGCTGATCATCATTGCAATGATAGTTTTCAGCAGAATTGGGAAGATGAAGGAAGCCGCCGCCAATTATGCCGTTGCAGTAAAGGGCCCCTTTGAAATTTCAGTTTCAAATGCAGGAGAACTAACAGCCGAAAGATCGGTCGATATAATGGGTCCGGATATCATGCAAAGCATGCAACAGGGACCACAGCGCGGAGGCGGAGGCAGGGGAGGTCCCGGAATGCGAATCAGCAGCTTCAAGATACAGGATATAGTAGCGGAAGGGACTGAAGTGAAAGCCGGGGATTACATAGCCCAACTCGACAGAACGGAATATGACAACTCTCTGAAAACGGCTCTCGAAAATCAGAATACCCTCCAGTCAAACCTCGAAATGGCAATCCTCGACACAGCCGTGATGCTTACAAATCTGAGAGATGCCATTAGAAACCAGTATATTACCGTTGAGCAGGCTGAAATAACACTGCAGGAATCAAGATATGAACCGCCGGCCACCATCCGTCAGGCTGAAATCAACCTAAACAAACAGATAAGAGCCCTGGAGCAAAGGAAGAAAAACTATGAGCTCCAGAAAGCAAAAGCCCTTGCCAACATCAGAGATAAGAAAAGACTTCGCGATGAAGGTCAGGAACTGGTAAACACTCTGCAACACTTCCTTTCACAGTTTACAATTACAGCTCCGTCAGCTGGTATGGTCATCTACAAGGAAGAATTCAACGGTTCAAAAAGAAAATCCGGTTCTACCGTCAATCCCTTCGATAGGGTAATAGCCACACTCCCCGACCTTACATCAATGATATCAACAACATATGTCAGTGAGATAGAAGTCAACAAGGTAAAGCCCGGACAGAAAGTGAACATAACCATTG
>JAAYQC010000094.1 GCA_012519515.1 Bacteroidales bacterium
GGTTAAGGCTGTTAAAAACCAGGCCCAGGTACTAATCCAACGTGATAAGGCGGCTAACGATCTGTTTTCAAGGGCTGTATCAGCTATAAGACAGTCCATCGAATCATTGTTCAACTGGATTATCGAAAAAACAGATATTCAAAGAGCATCAAAGGTGCGTTCTACCAGGGGATTGCCAGTTCATGTCTTTGGAAGAATCGCGGCTGCTTTTATTTTTTTAATTTTTTAACTTTTAATTCGCATGATGAATTTATTTTGATGTCTTGTGTGCAATGATTCTTGTTATCATATAAGTTTTGGAAGGAGGTGGGCCGTATAACATTTGACATATAACCGGTTCATCCGGTTCAAAAAGCCTTCGATTTTTCTCCTCTTCCGTAAACTCCCGGTATTCGAAGTGCAGCCATGTACCCTCTTCCATAAGCTCAACAGGTAAACCTATCCGATTAAAAAGAGGCACTGAGATTGCATTCCGGTAATTCCACGTTCTGCCGCTTCCGGCGGAAATGCCTTTCCCTTCAAGTCCTATACCTTTGGGATTTTTTACTTCAATATAGAGTGCATACCCCTGGCATGGGCCTGTAGGCCCCAAAACTTTTCCTTGTGCTTGATTATGAGGTAGTTTTTCTTTCTCACACCCCATTCCTCCTATCAGCAAAAACAGGGCGATTACGGTATATAATAGAATTTTGTTTTTCATTTCAATGATTTTTAAAAGTTCCGGATCCGGGTTTATCGTACAACATATATACGAATCGAAATGGTGAAGTGTGACAGTAAAGTGGAAATTTTTTTGGGAACTTCCTGCTAGCCGCATGCCGCACGCCGTTCTTCCTACTAAAACCATAGATGCTTTTTGAAGCAGGTATCATAAAAAACCTTAGATTTGTTATATCTGCCGGCGGTGGTATATTATGGATAAAGAAAAATTAATTCGCAATACGGAGCTTTTGTTTACCGGAATCTTCTTTTCCGGGATATTTGTGTTTTTCATGTTTTTCTATAACAGTCACCTTCATTTCGCGGAGCAGTTTCAGTTGTTCCTGCTGACCGGTGATTATTTTGCTTCCATGATCGCGCCTCCGGGAGGTTTCAACGGCTGGGTCGGAGAATTTCTCACACAGTTTTATTATCTGTCTGTTGCCGGTCCACTGATTATTGTCGGTCTGCTTCTTGCAATTCAATTACTTACAAGGCGGATGCTGGCAGTTGTTAATCCCGATCCCAAACTCTTTCCCCTGAGTTTCCTCCCCTCACTGCTTGCCGGGATGATCCTGTGCAACGAATTCTATCCGCTTTCTTCGATCACGGGTTTTGTTATCGCCATGTTTGCAGGACTGAAATACATGAGGATAGCGGGTCAGTCCGCGAGGTTCACGGCAGGCATTGTTCTTATCCCCCTGGTTTACTGGCTTGCCGGAGCTTCGTACCTGAGTCTTCTCCTTATCATTTTTGTATATGAATCACTGTTGGGAAGAAGTTCAGTGAAGGCTGAAAGAGTCAGCAAAGCCGGCAAGGGAACTTTCAGCCTCTGCCTGTATTTCACTGCCCTGATAGTACTTTCAGCCGGCATTCCACTTCTGGTACGGCAGTTTATTATCCGGCAGCCCATCATACTGACTTACATCACGGAGTACTACTATAATCTTCGAACGGCATTGCCCGGCGCCGTTTTCCTGCTGTTCATTCTCCCGCCTGTACTGATGATCATTGTAAAACTGACTGTCATCGCGGAAAAACATATGAAAAGAGCCCTTGTCCTTCAGGCAGGAATGATCGCGCTGCTGGCTTTCTTTGGCTTCAGGAGCTTTGCCAATTTTGAAGCGGAGCAGATAATGACCTACGACTACCTCGTGAGGCATGAAAGATGGAAGGATGTAATTAAATATGCCGAAAAGAAACCTCCCAGAAACTACCTGTCGCTATCCATGCTCAACCTGTCGCTTGCAAAGACGGGCGAGCTTGGCAACAGCATGTTCAAGTACAATCAGCATGGGGTCAACGGCCTTTTTCTTGCATTCAACAGGGAATATGTAACTGCTCTCATGGGAAGCGAGATACTTTATCATCTGAGCCTGACAAATGCCTGCCAGGAGTATGCCTTCGAGAGCATTCAAACCATCCCTGACATGGGTCAGTCGGTAAGGGCATTAAAGCGTCTGGCTGAAACAAACCTGATCAACGGGCAGTACAAGGTATCGGAGAAATATCTCAGGCTTCTGGAGAATACACTGTTTTACAGGAAATGGGCCAAGACCGCGATGACATTTCTCGGTGATGAGGAAAAAATAAATAATCATCCCGACTGGGGCGAAAAGCGGAAATTCAGTGTAAGGGGCGATTATTTCTTTCATATAAAGAACATCGAGGCTGTTCTTAACAGGATGGTAAAGGAAAACCCCGGCAACAGGATAGCTTTTGAATACCTGATGGCATTTTACATGATAAACAAAGATCTCCGGAATTTTGAAAACCTTATCCCGGTGATGGAGAAGATGCAATACAGGATTGTTCCTGTCTCATACCAGGAAGCGATCATGTACATAATCGGGCTGAGCAGCGATAATCCGGCAAGAGATGCTCCCTCCTATATAGGGCGCGAAACAATGGCCAGGATGCAGGCATATGCCGATATCTATACATCGAGGCCCGATGCTGAGTTGCGGCTGGCGGAAAAGTTTGGAGGCACTTACTGGTACTACCTGCATTTCGTTGATGCCGAGCTGAGTCAGGTTGAAGAGACCAGGGATAATACAGGATCGACATGAAAAGCTTATCAGGATATATTCTGTTGATTATAGTCTTACTTCTAAGTGCTTCGTGCGGGGAAGAGTGGAAGAATGCCGCGGAAGCAGGGACGAAGCCGCTTATCTTTCCCGACTACCGCGATGTTGTAATACCTTCGGGAATAGCTCCTCTTAACTTCAGGCTTGAAGATGAGCCGCGCCTGACTGTGGCTGTAATGGAGGGCTCATCGGAGACTCTCACTTTAAAGGGGAAGAAAGGAATAATAATATCCCCGCGGAAGTGGAAAAAACTCATCGACGACAACAGGGGAGGAAGTCTGAAGGTAAGCTTGTATGCAGCATACAATGAGGGCTGGAAGAAGTACGAGCCATTCAGCATCACTATAAGCAGCGATCCCATTGATCCCTGGATAGTTTACAGGCTCATTGCCCCGGGCTATGAGACCTGGAGCAAGATGGGGATCTATCAGCGGGAACTCTCTTCCTTTCGTCAGGAGACCATCGTCGATAACCGCCTTCTCCCGGGCGCTTGCATGAACTGCCACTCATTTCAGGCCAACAGTCCGGATAATATGATGTTCCACATCCGGGGAAACCTGGGCGGTACCATGCTCGTGATGGACGGGGAGGCTGTGAAGCTGAATACAAAGACCGATGAAACCATATCCAACTGTGTATATCCCTACTGGCATCCTTCAGAGGATTATATAGCCTTTTCCGTGAACAATATACAGCAGGTTTTCCATTCGGTAAAAGATAAGCGGATAGAGGTTTTTGACTCAAAATCGGATATAGTAGTATTTGACATAAGGAACAACAGGCTTGTTTCCACCTCCAGGCTTATGCGTGAAGACAGTTTTGAGACTTTCCCCTGTTTCTCGCCCGACGGGAGGAAGCTTTTCTTCTGCAGCGCTTCCGCGGGAAAACAGCCCGATGATTACGACAGGATCAAATACAGCCTGTGCAGCATCGATTTTGATCCGGCAACAGGCCGCTTCGGCAGCTTGATAGATACTCTGGTGAGCGCGGACCGGACAGGAAAGAGCGTTTCATTTCCAAGGATATCTCCTGATGGAACAACACTGGTGTTTACACTTTCCGACTACGGGAATTTTTCGATATGGCACAGGGAAGCTGACCTTTACAGGATCGATATGAAAACGGGAATTTATCAACCTATAGATGTGATTAACAGTCCTGAGACGGAGAGTTATCATTCGTGGTCGTCCAACTCGCGGTGGATGATCTTCAGCAGCCGGAGGATTGACGGTTTGTACACACACCCCTTTATTGCTCACATGGATGAAAGCGGAACCTTCAGCAAGCCTTTCATGCTGCCGCAGAAACACCCGGGATTCTATGATTCCTGTCTCCGGTCATTTAACATTCCTGAATTCATAAGTTCGAAGCTTGGTACCGACGGTCTTGACATGCTTAAAATAATTGGTTCTCCGGCAAAAGATATTAATTTTGTTCTTTCAGACTGAATTTTTATGGAGAAGGAATACAGGATATACACTCCTTCAGTCAGGGGAAGTATCGGGAGTGAATGGGAACAGTGCAGGAATCAGATTTCGGAAGATATTGCAAAGGGATTGAGGCCGGTAAAGCTGAATATTTTCATCAGCGTTCCCGATTTCCTGGTCTATACTGAAAAAAAGCAGTTTATTTCCCGATCGGTCATAGCTGCGTTCAGCGATCACTGCCCAGCATTTAATGTTTCAATCCATCCCCCTGAAGAACCCTTTCGCGTGGCAGTCGAAGCCCTTTTCGCGGCCGGAAGCAGGTCGGGAATAAGCACGCGCTTTCTCGGTGA
>JAAYQC010000016.1 GCA_012519515.1 Bacteroidales bacterium
AAATCCGAAAAGCCTTATGAGTAGGAAAAATTAAATACCAAATTATAATGGAAGCAGCAATAATTATTTATTTAGCAATCGTTGTTCTGCTGATTGTATCTCTATGGAAGATTTATTCAAAGGCAAATAAACCCGGATGGGCTTGCCTGATTCCAATTTACAACATTATCGTTCTTTTGAGAATTATTGGAAAACCATGGTGGTGGATATTTTTATTATTGATTCCAATAGTAAATATAGTATTTGCGATATGGATGACTAATTTATTATCAAAGAGTTTTGGTAAAAATGAAGGGTTTACAATTGGACTATTGTTCTTGCCATTTGTTTTTTATCCATTATTGGGTTTTGGTGAGGCAAAATATAATGGCCCCGCAGGAACACATTAAAAACCGGCCCATAGCGGCGGTATAGTCCATTGTCGTGTTGATGGTTTTCGATACGAAAGAATAGTAGCAAAATTCACTATTTATTACCTATATGTCAGAAAGCATTAAACCAATCATTTTGATTGGTTTAATGCTAGTATTTTATTTTTCAATATTAAGAATCTGACATTCTCCCGGTTTATATGGAACTACAAGATTAATTCCATATATAGTGCATTTTATTGGCTTTTTATTATCTGAAAAATCAGTTCTCCGTATCAATACCCGGTTATTCAGTTTTAAACCTGAAATCACATTTCCTTACTGAGCCGGTACATCGAAGAAAACCGGGCGACCTGACTGGATCCATACATTGTATTCAAGAGAATTATTATATACCTCCTGCAATAAACTCATTTCAGTTGCAGCTGCCGCGACTATCGGGGCAGCTGCGCCAAATGCCGGAAAACATACACAACGGCTGCTAACGTTGACCCCATTGTTTATTTGGCTCCGGTCCCATCTCAAATATAAGTGTACTTCCGTTCCTGATCTCTGAATGATCGAACCAGGGATCGGTTAAAGGTTTCCCATTTAACGATACGGATTGTATATATTTATTTTCGCGGGAATTATTTCTTGTTTCGATAGTGAACTTATCAGCATTGTAGAAGTTTTTATCGAGGTTTATGGTTATTTTATCGAATACCGGACTTCCCAATGCATAAATATTCTGGCCGGGAGTCACCGGGTAGAATCCCATTGAACTGAAAACAAACCATGCCGACATTTGTCCCATATCTTCATTGCCACATAATCCGTCGGGTTGTGAATGGTACAGGCTATCCATAACTTGTCTGGCGAGCTCCTGAGTCTTCCATGGGGCTCCGGCATAATTATACAGGTAAATTGTATGATGGCTGGGTTCATTGCCATGAGCATACTGGCCGATCATTCCGGTAACATCAGAAACGGTACTCTGTACCTCAGAGCTCATTGTGAAAAGGGTATCAAGTTTGGAGATGAATCTTTCATTTCCTCCTTCAATATCTATCAAACCTTTGATATCATGTGGTACAAACCAGGAATATTGCCAGGCATTTGCTTCGGTGTAATGCCGTTCCTTCCCTTGTCCTATGAATGTCGGAATAAATGGTTCAAGCCATGCGCCGGTACTGTCTTTAGGCCGGGCGAGTCCGGTTGAAGGATCAAAGAGATTTCTGTAGCAGGCAGACCGGTTAAGGAACATCTCGTAATCATCAGTTTTCCCAACCGCCTTTGCAAGCTGAGCAACACACCAGTCGTTATAGGCATATTCAAGAGTACGTGATACTGATTCTCTTTCTTTGTCGTAAGGTATATAGCCAAATTTTTTATAATAATCCAGTCCCACCCGGCCCCTTGAACGATGTCCGACAGGTTTTTCCATGGCATTTTTTCTTACAGCCTCGTAAGCTTTTTCCACATCGAAATTGTTTATTCCTTTCATCCATGCATCCAGGATAACAACAACCGGATGATCGCCTATCATATCATTGGTATAGCAGTTCCCGAATTGCTGTGGTGTCGGCAGCCATCCTCCCTGTTCATATTGTGCGATCATTGTCCTGACCGAGTTTAAACTTAATACTGGCTTTATTAAAGTCAGAAGCGGCATTTCTGCACGGAAAGTATCCCACAATGAAAAATCACTGTGATAAGTGAAGTCATTTTCCTGGTGGACCTGATCATCCAGTCCGATGTATTTTCCGTCAGCATCTGCAAAAAGTGCCGGGAATAACAATGAATGGTATAAGGCTGTATAGAAAGTGATCATTTTATCCTTCCTGTATTCATCATTTATGCCTGCAGTAAATTCGACTTTTATCCTCCCGAGTTCATCATTCCAGATCTTTTCTGCCTGATTCCTTATCTTATCGAACTGCCAGCCGGATGATTCTGCCTGTAAATTCAACCTTGCCTGATCTATACTTGTATAAGAGATCCCTACCTTGATTTCGACAGATTCATTCTCTTTTGTATTGTAATTTACAAATGCGCCTATACCGTATCCGGACTCTTCTGATGATCCATGGTTAATATCATTTCCCTTCCATGTGCCGAATGATTTGAAGGGTTTGCTGAACTGAGCACAAAAATATACGGTTTGTTTCTTTACAAATCCGATTGACATCCTGTATCCTTCTATCTCTCTGTCATTCACTATCTTCACCATGGCACCCGTACACGAATCTCTTATTCCGTGCTTCATATCTATCAGAATACGCGATGAAGCTGATTCAGGGAATGTATATTTATGATATCCGGTGCGGTTTGTGACCGTTAATTCAGCTTTGATATTATAATCTTTAAGGGTAACGGCATAATAACCTGGAGTAGCTATCTCATCATCGTGAGAGAAACGTGAGCGGTATCCTTCATCAGGATTTGATTTTTTACCGGGAACAATTTTCAGATCTCCGGTTGTCGGCATAATAAGAATATCGCCCCAGTCTCCTGCACCCATCCCGCTCCTGTGTAAATGGCTGAACCCCATTATTGAACTGTCACTGTAATGATATCCGGAACACCAGTCCCACCCGTTGATATCTGTTTCAGGGCTTAACTGCACCATACCTGCCGGAAGCACTGCGCCGGGGAAGGTATGACCATGATAATCAGTACCGATCATGGGATTTACAAAATCAACCGGCTTTAAATCTCTGCAGCCATAACCCGATAAACTTGTTGCAATGATTACAACTAATAATGGTTGAAGAATATGGATTTTTGTATTCATCATAATATAATTTTGATTTTAATGGTCTGATAGCCTGCCCCGCTCAAGCGGAGGAACCGCACATGTTTGAAAATTACATAGATACGTGTTTGTGTATGCAATACATGTGGGTTTCATGTTTGTTAATTAAGTTTCAGATAAGATGACTTCAGGATTCTTTATTTATTGACCCTGGCAATGAAAAACGATATGACAAGTAGTGCAAGCGAAATAAACAATGCAACTGAAAGGCTCTGCTGGACAGTAGATCCGACGCTGAGATTACCGATCAGTTTCGGGATAAATGTGCCTCCAAGTAAACCGGTAGCAAAAACAATTCCGAATATGCTTCCATAAAGACCTGGTTCGAATTTGGAAAAAGTGACACCAATGATTGTAGGGAAAATGGGAGCGAAAGCAATACCTGCAAGGATTACCCCTATGATTCCCACTACCGGTCCTTTGGCAACGATCATAAGGATGATTGAAAGAATTGCCAGAATTGTTGAAAAAATTATCACTTTTGTTCCGATAGCTGTCATATTCTTTATTGAGGACAAAAGAAATCTGCCGGCCATCATAGCCACTCCGAAGAAACTCAATACCACACCAGCCTTTGCAGATGCGTCAGTATTTGAACTTATGCTGAAAAGTTCTTCCATGAGGTTTTTAATCCAGGTAGTTACCGATGACTCCAGGGATGTGTAACAAAACATTGCCAGCGCTGCAATAATTACCGCCGGATTGAGAAGTAATTTAACTGCCATGTTAAATTTGAATCCGGTAGATGCTACCGGAAAACTTGTCATCAGGGCAAGTATCATGAACAAAATACATAAAACTGCTATTATTATAAGCGCAGTATGGTAACTTAATCCCAGTGTTTTTATTATGAATACAATAAGTAATGGTATTAAGATGTAACCAAGACCAAAGAATCCGTTCCCGAAATTACTTGCCCTTGCCGGATCTTTTCCTTCGAAAAGCACTACCGGGATCAGAGTATTTCCGACTGTATTTACTGACATAGCTCCTATACCAAGTATTATACATGCTGCCAGGGCAGCACTAAAACTTGAGGCAAAAGCGAGCATGATCATACTTATACTGACAGCTGCAAAACCAATAACCGCAACAGGTTTATGACCGATTTTATCGACTACGGGTCCAGTAATCAGTTGTACAATACAACTTGTAAAAAACAAAGCTGTAACAAGGGTCCCGAACTGCCCTGAATCAATTTCGAGGGCTTCCATTAATTCAATTGAGATTGATCCAAGTATGATGAGACAGATGGCTAAGGTGAATACAGCCACCAGGGCGACGATTGCAGTCATTTTTTTCATTTCAGTCTTTTTATTAGTGTCTCTGAGAGATTAGTGTCTCCGCGAGAGCTGTGGTTTAAATTATCAATTATCAGAGAGGTTTTACCTGTATGTTTTTAAAGTAAACAATACTCTTTGGATCATGCCCCTGAAGGCAGAAAGTACCGTTGGAGATTTTCCGTCCGGGATGCCCTTTATAATTCACTTCCGGAGGTTCAGTATAATCAATGACTGTCTGATCGTTCAGCTTTACAATGATACGTTTGTCCTGTACGATTATATGCATTGTAAACCATTCATTATCTTTTGTGGGAACTTCTTTCAGATCCATTACATCATATAACCCGGCTGTCCTTTTCCAGTCGGTATGGGAGTTGTTTACCTGAACCTCATATCCTTTATCCGGCCATCCGGTAGCCTGATATTCAGTATGAAAATAAACGCCTGAATTCGATCCGGGCTCAGTCATGATATCAGCTTTGAATTCAAAATTTTTAAAATTATGATTTTCAACCGGTCCGACATAAAACAGGTGGCTACGATTCCCATGTACGACAATCATCCCGTCCCGGACGGTAAATGTGCCCTCTTCATCGCTGAATTTCCAGTTATTAAGGGTTTTGCCATCGAAAAGAGTGTACCAACCGCGTTTGGGTTTTTTATCAGAACTGATTTCTGATGACTTTTGTGCTCCAAGGCTATTCAAGCAGAAAAGAAGCATAACAAGCAAGAATGGTTTTTTCATTTGAATGAGATTTTAATTACCTGTACCAAATATATCTATTCGACTTTATAAAAGCAAAATATACAATCGTATAAGCTCACTGCATATATATCACAAGGGCGCTGGATTAATAATATCTGTGAATATAAACATTAATTTATATTTTTATAACCACGGGGATTTTTTATGGAATGTTATTTTAGTGAATGATGAAAAATTATTATCTTGAGTCTGGTTAAAATTTTGCTAATATGAACAGAAATGAATTAGAAGAATTAAAGAAAGAGTCAGAATATCATTTGGTTAACGAATTATTGCCATTTTGGGTAACCCGAATGATCGACAATATAAATGGGGGATATATTACTCATTTTGATAAAAATGGAATGGATTCGGGGGAAGATGAAAAATCCCTGATTGCCCAGACACGTTCCGTTTATACGCTCTCATCAGCTCACCGTGCAGGGTATGGTGAAGGAAAACTGGCTGACATGGCCAGGCATGGAGTGGATTATCTTCTGAATAAAATGTGGGATAATACACATGGCGGTTTCTACTGGATGACAGACCGTAAAGGGAACGTGAAGATAGATCAGAAGATTATCTACGGGCACAGCTTCGCAATTTATTCTCTTAGTGAATATACACTCGCCACAGGTGATCCACGTGGAATAGAATATGCTGAAAAAGTATTTGATCTTCTCCAGAAGTATTGCGTCGATACAATGTATGGCGGTTACTGGGAAATGTTCCATCGCGACTGGACTCTCTGCGGCCCGGGAAGCCAGGGTGGCGACAGAAAAACCCTCGACGTTCACATGCATCTGATGGAAGCTTTTACAACTCTTTATGAATGCACGGGAAAAGAGGTTCACCGACGGAAATTACTTGAAGATATTGATCTTCTCCTTAACCGTCTGATACATCCGGTTTACAAGACAGGAATTCCTCAGTTCTTCAAAGACTGGACTGTTGCTCCTCAGATAAAGTTCGATATTATATGGGGGTGGGACAGGTTCTCCGAGGAAGGCCAGAAAGGTAATGCCACTGATAATACATGTTATGGCCATAATGTCGAGTTTGCATGGCTTCTGATCCATGCACTCAAGATACTTAAGATCAATCCTCTTGAATATTCCGACCTCTTCAGGACTATTTTTGATCACACGATAAACAACGGTATAGACTATGAGTTCGGAGGAGTTTTTGTTGAAGGTCCTCATTCAGGAGGCGTATATGACAGGGAAAAGGAATTCTGGCAGCAGGCTGAAGCGCTTATAGGTCTGCTCGATGCTGTCCTTATGTTTGGTGATGAGAAATATTGGCTGGCATATAAAAATGTTCATCGCTTCGTTCATGATAAGATGATAAACAAGGAAGTCGGCGAATGGTGGCCTCTGATGACAAGGCATGGAGAACCAATATGGACACATATGTCTCATTCATGGAAGGTGAATTATCATACGGTCAGGTCGATGGTTCAGAGTATTAAACGATTAAATGATCTGTTGTCTCATAATGCCTGATAATATTTTATTCTTTGATTTTTTTCCGGATTATTAATACTTATACTAACTGAAATGAAAAAGAACTCAAAAATCACACGAAGGGACTTTTTAGGAACAACTTCTGCAGCTGCTGCCGGGCTTTTCATAGTCCCTTCGAACACAATCTCAGGTTTGGGTTATAAAGCTCCGAGCGACAAACTGAATATTGCCGGTGTGGGGATAGGTGGAATGGGCAAGGGCAATATACAGAGAATGGCCGGGGAAAACATAGTTGCATTATGTGATGTTGAATGGGGTAAGAATAAAAGGACCAATGTTGCTGAGGTTTTTCAGACATACCCGAAAGCAAAAAAATACTATGACTGGCGCAAGATGTATGATGAAATGGCTAAGTCGATCGACGCGGTAATGTGTGCCACTGCCGATCATACACATGCCATCATTTCGGCACATGCCATCACTCTGGGCAAACACGTGTATTGTCAGAAACCACTGACTCACAGTGTATACGAATCACGTCTCCTGACAAAGCTGGCTGAAAAATACAAAGTCGCCACACAAATGGGAAACCAGGGCTCTTCAGCAGAGGGTGTAAAATTAATCTGCGAATGGATATGGAACGGCGAAATAGGTGAGATCAGGAAAATAGAAGCCTATACAAACCGTCCAATCTGGCCACAGGGATTAACTGCCCCGACAGAAGTCCAGCCTGTACCGGAAACTTTACAATGGGATCTTTTTCTGGGACCAGCAAAATTCAGGCCCTATAATGAAGCTTATACACCATGGGTTTGGCGTGGCTGGTGGGATTTCGGAACCGGCGCTCTCGGAGATATGGCATGCCATGTAATGCATCCTATCTTTACATCAATGAAACTGCAATACCCTACGCGGGTTATTGGCAGTTCCACACCTTTTACAAAGGACAGTCCTCCTAATGCAGAAATCGTACATCTGACATACCCGGCACGAAAAAAACCGGCTGACATAAAAATTGAACTGCCCGAAGTTGAGGTGACATGGTATGACGGGGGGTTGAAACCAAAATTCCCGGAAAACTGGCCTGTTGACAGAGTACAGAATTCCGGGGTGCTTTTCCATGGAACAAAGGATATTCTTGTATGCGGTGAATATGGTACCGATCCTATACTTCTTTCAGGAAGGGTTCCCAATGTTCCTAAGAAACTTCGTCGTATCGAAGGTACTCACGAGCAGGATTGGATCCGCGCATGTAAGGAAAGCCCTGAAAGCAGGGTCCCGACTGCATCCGACTTCAGTGAAGCAGGCCCCTTCAATGAAATGGTTGTAATGGGAGTTCTTGCAACCAGACTTCAGGCTCTCAATAAAGTACTGCATTGGGACGGACTGAATATGACATTTACAAATGTTACTGATAATGACAAAATAAGCATCAGCAAAAATGAGTCAGTATCAGCAAAAGCATTTGCCGATGAACTAATCAAACATACATACAGGGAAGGATGGTCGCTGCCTGATATGCCCGTATAATAACCGCGGATGCGGCCACGGCCGTGATGTTAATTTGGTATAAATTTAAAGAGACTGCCCCTAAAGACAGTCTCTTTAAAATTTATTTGTAAAAAACAAAGTACATCATGGAGCTGCCTGAAGCACAATTTTTATTATGCCTGAATCTGTTGCTCCGGAAAACACAACGGTTACAGCATCACCAACATTTATCAAATTTGCTTCCGCTAAGGTATATGTCACTGATGTTTTAAAATCATTCCCAACCGTAATGTTTTTATCGCTACCTGCTATTGGCAGAAGTTGTTTGGCGCCAGTTGGATCCCAACTGGGTACCTGCTGTTGTAAAACAGTAGCCTTCATTACATCTCCCGATTTTGCATTTGGAAAATAGCAGTTTATGGTGAATGAAGCTTGTCCAACTACAACAGGATCTGCAGTTATCTTCGAAATTTCAGTGATGTAAACATTCCCGTTTTCATCATAAGGGATGTCGAAATAAGGTTGTTTCGTACAACCCAACATTATCGCTATTGCAGCGAAGAATGAAAGTGTTAGAATAATTTTTGCTTTCATATTTTTTTAATTAAATAATTTTTAAATGCAATACTTAATCTTGTACAGGCAAATACCCACTATTCTGTTGCGCGAACCTGTTTCTGGAAATTTCATTGCTGGGAATAGGTGATAATAAATGCATTGGAGCAAAAGCAAAGTTGAAAATCGCAGGCTGATGACCGACGAAATTCTGAATACCTGTAATTTCTCCATCGCCATATACAACGCATCTTCTTGTTCGACGCTGATCCCAGATCATTTTATTTTCAAAAATCAGTTCCCATGCCCTTTCAGCTAAGATTTCTTTCAGACCAACCTCACTTGCCGTATAAGGAGCAAGTAATGCCCTGGCCCTGACTTCGTTAATTCCTTTTACGATGTCATCGTCAGATACCGCCTGGCCTAATTGCTTTAATGCCCAGTTTACTTCCGTGAGCATCAATAAAATATCTCCATAACGATAATGTGACCAGTTGAGACCTGAACCATCTGTTCCTTTAACAGCCGAAGGAACATATTGCTTGTAGAGATATGGAACATCAAAACGGACTGTATCCTCAACATTGTTATACTTAGTATCCCATGTGAAGAAGAACTGACGTTCCTGTTTCCGCAAATCTTCATCAGAATAGGAATTATAATATCCTACCCATGGAGTAAATGTACCGTTTTCTTCTTTCGGGGAAATCCCGCTTAGCAAAGGAAGAGATGGTTGTATAACACCATTACCCCCGAGTGTCGCGTTATATTGCACCTGAAAAATTGCTTCCCCCTTATTGTTCATGGCCGGATCGCGCAAATCATCATAGGTTCCCAATGTATATTCATTATTATACAGTGCCTCAAGTTGTGTTTGTGCCTTTTTTAAGAATTCAAGACCACTTGCAACGGGATAGGCATGCGCTGACCAGGCTGCTGTACCGCACCAGTCTTTAGTCGGATCGGTAGCCACTTCCTGGTAAGGATAAGCGGCAACGGTCATATATACATCTGCAAGTATTGCCCGAGCTACATCCTTTGTTACGCGACCATTCGTGGATCTGCCTGCCGGAAGATTGGCAACTGCGAATTCAAGGTCAGGAATAATTATCTCATCATAAATTGTCTTCAGGCTGGTACGGGGCATCTCTGTTGCCCACACATCTGTAACTGGTTCCGTTACAAGAACAGCATCACCCCAGTACCGCACTATACAAAAATAATAGAATGCCCTTAGAGCACGTACTTCTCCCAAAGCTTTATTAAGTTCTGTCTCACTCATATTAATCAAAGGAAGCTGCTTGATAGAGAGGTTACAGTCCTGTACGCCTGAATACCAATAGAACCATTGATTATTGAAATCGTCGAGCAAACTACCTGTAACCTGATTTGTCCTGAACTTATCGAAAAGAACGTGTGGCTCATCTGTGTATGCTCCACCGGTGGGGTATTCAAGTGTAGAGGGAAGGTTATTTCCCCAGTCTCCCGCACCACTGGTCCAATTCTGCAACCGTCGGTAAGGTCCAATTGTAAAAGGTTCTTTATATTCAATACTTGTAAGATCTGCTGAGGTGGTAAGCTGATTTGTAGGCACTTCGTTCAGGAATTCAGTGCAACCACCAAGCGCCATCAGGAATATCACCATAAGCATGGTGATTCTTAATGTTATATCGTTTTTAAATTTGTATTTCATAACAATAGTTCGTTAAATGTTAATATAATTGTTTGAAAATCAAGAAAATAGTTAATAAATAACAACGAGATAATTTGGTTAAGTCCCTGACAATCAATAACTTAATAG
>JAAYQC010000095.1 GCA_012519515.1 Bacteroidales bacterium
CCAGACGTGCAAGATCCAGTTCAAACAACAACTCGCAGATTTTAACCAACCACATCAGGAAAACAATTATCCCGGGTATCAGCATGCTCAGCCGGAGTTTCTTAAGGAAGAATGCCCTTTCGGTTCCGAAACTGCTGTCAGGATCAGACATGATGTGTGTGATTTTGATGCCCGGCAGCAAAGGTAGCATCGCTGCAGGACAATATAAATCTGTGCCTTAATCTCTTCCGGGGAATACGATTCCGGCCGATTCCCGTATTCTGTCGAGAGTCTTCATCAACCCGGCGCTGAATGAAAGCGGGACTACCGGGCTTTCCTTCAACTGCCTGTCGAGGCAGTTCATTACCTCTTCAGCTTCCCAGTGATATCCAAGCGCGGGGGGAGTGAAAGTAAAGGTCTCCTTGTCCTTCCCGTGAAGCTCCAGGATTACCCTTTGGTTCATATCGCGGCCCCTGGAAACAGTCAGGTTCCCTTTCTCGCAAAGAAGATCACATCCTATCCCGTTGTTTGTCAGGAACGAGCTGTAAATGGTCGCCAGATTTCCCGAGTTGTATTTCAGTATCGCATTGATAGATTCCTCCGATCCTGTTTCTCCGAAAAAAGCTGAAGCCTTAACTTCATCGGGAATTCCCAGAAAGGTAAGGGCATCTATGACGGGATATATGCCTATGTCGAGAAGGGAACCGCCTCCAAGCGATATGTTGAATTTACGGTCTGCGGGATAGAAGGGAGGGATGAACAAAAACCAGGCATGCATGTTGACAATCTTACCCAGTATGCCTGATTTGATTATTTCATGAGCCTTGATATAAAAAGGCTGGAAAGGCGGCCACAGGGCTTCCATCAGGAAAACGTCCCGGCGGCGGGCCTCGGCAATCATTTCATCAGTCTCCCTGCTGTTAAGAGAGAATGCCTTCTCACACAATACCGCTTTTTTGTTCCTTAGACAAAGGAGTGTCTGGCTGTAATGCTCCGAATGCGGCGAAGCAATATAAATAACATCCACTTCAGGATCACCGGCCAGTTCTTCGTATGATCCGTAGTATTTCTTAAAACCATGTTCTTCAGCAAACTTCTTTGCCCTGCCTGTATCGCGCGATCCTACGGCATACAGTTCAGCATTGTCAAGAACTTTCAGTGCATTTGCAAATTTTGCAGCTATCCTTCCGGGCGCAAGTATGCCCCATTTGTATCGTTTTGCCATCTATTCTGTTGTTAATAGGTAAATCGTGTAAATATAATCAAAGTGAAGGAAGGAAAAAAGGGACTGAGAGACTGAAGAGAAGGGGAGAATGGGGGAAGGGGAGACGGAGAGACTGAGAGACGAGGAGACCAAGTAACAAAGCGACCGCAAGCGATATTATAAGGGAACTCAAGGAAGCCAGACTGATTGTAGTCGAGGGAACCCTTTATCCATTGCTGACAAGACAAAAAAATGCCGGCCTTCTCAGCTACCGCTGGGAGGAATCACAACAGGGACCTCCGAGAAAATACTATGAGCTCACCGACAAGGGCAAAAAATACCTTCGTTAAATGTAGAATGCCGGTTTTTTACCGGATAATTTTAAGTGTTGACCTGACGGACTGTAAAATTACTTATTTTTGCCGTTAATCGGTTCAAAACCATTAGCGCGTGAAAAAAAGAATAATACTTGCCGCAGTCCTTACATGTACTATCTTCAATGGCATGTCTCAGGAGCCTGCAAATCAGATCGATACCCTTCGGAAAGATGCCCTGAACGTTTTCATGGAAAGCACTGATTATATCAGAAAGGAAATACCTTATGTAAACTATGTTCGCGACATCAGAGATGCCGGTGTCTACATAATTTCCACCATGCAGAGGACAGGATCGGGAGGCAATGAATACACCTACTTTCTCGTTGGCCAGCATGAGTTTGCAGGCATGCGCGATACCATATCATTCGTCACCACGCCTGACGAAACCACCGAAGGCTACCGGCAAAAGATGGTGAGAACACTGAAAATGGGACTGATGCGCTATGTAGCCAGGACTCCTCTGGCGCAATACATGAGGATAAGCTTCAGCCAGCCCTTGTCGGAAACCGTGACCAGCGACAAATGGAAAAGCTGGGTCTTCAAAGGTTCCCTGAACAGTTATCTGAACGGAAGAAAAACCTATAAATCCTATTATTATACGGGAACACTTAAGGCTTCAAAAATCACAGAAAAATGGAAGATAGACATTAACGCCAGGTATAACACAAACGGATCAAAATATATCATAGACGAAAACACAATTACCAGCAAATCCGTCACAAAATACATTAACGGACTTGTTGTAAGAAGCATTTCGGATCACTGGTCCTACGGCGGTTCATCAGCATTAGGCTCATCAAGCTACAGCAATAAGAAACTTTATTACAATCTTATGCCCGGAATTGAATACAACATTTATCCCTACTCAGAATCTACAAGAAGACAGATGAGGATACTGTATTCCGCGGGTATAAATCTTGTCAACTATGCCGATACAACCATCTATGATAAGATCAGGGAAAACCTTTTCCTGCACTCTCTTTCTGCTTCGTATGAGGTAATCCAGAAGTGGGGTTCGATTGATTTCAGCCTCCTGTACAGCAATTATCTGCACGACTGGGCAAAAAACAACCTTTCGTTCAGCGGTTATTTCAACTTCAGGATAGCAAAAGGCCTGTCAATGAACTTCGGAGGCGGCGCTTCAATGATACATGACCAGTTAAGCCTTGTGAAACAGAATCTTACCTATGATCAGATCCTCCTCCAAAGAAAGGAGATAGCCACTCAGTATGAATATTACCTGAGTTTCGGACTGTCATATACTTTCGGGTCGATCTACAACAATGTCGTGAATCCGCGATTCGGAAACAGCAGTGGCGGAGGCGGCATGATGATAATAATGCACTGACCCGGAAACTGCCTCTATAGCTTTGAGAACAGCTTATCGATCCCAAGGCTTTTTACATCTTCGACAAAAGCCGCGTATCGTCCCTCCTGCATGTTTGTGACCGGAAGCCTGCAGGCACCGCTGTCAAGACCGACATATTTCATAAACGCCTTGCCGACAGCCATTCCTCCGTATTTATCGAGAAGGCTTACCATGCTCACCGATAAGTGCTGAAGACGGCGGGCTTCATTGATATTACCCGCGTTGAATGCTTCAATAAGTTTCAGGTAAAGAGGCGCTGCATAGTTGTATGTGCTCCCGACTGCTCCCCTGCAGCCGGTAACAAGCGCCGGAAGCAGGCATTCATCACGTCCCCACAGCATGTCATACCTGCCGTCCTTGTAATTGAGACACTTCATGAAATCCATAAGATCTTCCTGAGTGTATTTTATTCCCGCAAAATTTGGAAGCATCTCCGATATCCTTTCCAGGAATTCGTACATCGGTATACTTACCCCCGTGAGAACCGGAATATGATAGAAATATACAGGCATCCCTGGAACCGATTCTCCTATCCTTGTACAAAACTCGGCAAGCAGGCCTGAACATGCAGGCTTGTAATAATAGGGTGCTAAAATGGCTATCGCAGAAAGTCCGCACTCTTTTGAGTGAATGGCATTTTCAATGCATTCCCTGTATGATGTGCCCCCTACCAGGTTTATAATACGAACTTTGCCTCCCGCCTTAAGACGTTCAGCCCACTTTTCAGCCTGACGCTGCTTCTCCTTCTGCGTGAGCGAAGGCCCCTCCCCCGTTGTTCCGTTGATGAATGCCCCTATAACCCCGTTATTCTCCAGAAAATCATAATAGGGTCCTATCATGTCATATTCAATATTGCCGTCTTTGTCCATCGGCGTAAAAGGAGCGGCAACCAGTCCTTCAAATCTTCCTGTATCAGTCATAATTCATTTATTAAAATCTATAAAAATATAGAAAATTCAATAACATGCTGAGGTGACGGGAATCAATTCCGAAAAACCTGATGCCACAGAATACCTCAGGTTTTTTATTGTACATCCGGAAACTGAATTGAAGATTGAAAGAATGTATGGCATGAGTATTGAATTGTCAAAAATACCAGGCTGTGATAAAACTGATATGACTTTGTATGTGTCTGTAATACAGCATCCTAAAGCCCTCATTGGGGGGTTGGGGGTAGAAAACTGGGAGGCTGAGAGCTGGAAAGCAGAGATCTGCAGGGGAGAAGGTTGGAGAGTAAAAGCACCATAATCCTTATGATCATGCATGCAATAAGCGGCAGGAAAATCCGTATAAACCATGTAACTGCCAAATAATAAATGAAGACCTGGCTTACATCAGGAGGAATCAGAATAATCCGTATACTGTCGGGACGCAGCAATGTATTCCTTGTAACCAACGGAACAAAGAACATTCTGGTGGATACGGGCCTGAGCATTGAGTGGAGGCTTCTAAGGTTAAGGCTCAACAAACTGACTGTCTATCATATCGATTGCCTTATCCTTACTCATTCCCATTTTGACCACGCCGGAAATGCAGCCAGGATAAGAAAAGCCTTCAGGACACCCGTGATCATACACGGCAATGAAGCACATTTCCTGAAGTCCGGAACCAGTCCGGTTCCCGACGGTACCGTCACATACTCAAAGGCAATAATAAAGATGCTTTCAGGAATATCATCCTCAATAGGCAAATACCGCTCATGCAGGCATGACATTCTTGTCGAATCAAGGTATGAACTGGGCAATTTCGGCATTGACGCGTATATTCTGCACACACCCGGGCATACAGCCGGCTCGGTAAGCATAGTAATAAACGATGAAATAGCCATTGTGGGCGACACAATGTTCGGGATCTTCCCGGGATCGGTCTTCCCTCCCTTTGCTGAAGATCCCCGGCAGCTTATCAATTCATGGGGACAGCTTCTTGATACCGGCTGCTCATTGTTTCTCCCCTCCCACGGTTCCGCAAACACAAGGGAACTGGTGCAGAAAGAATATCACAAACGCCGGTAATCACAATCCGAATCGTTTTGAGGCAAAGCTGCAGATTGATTCAACCGTCGCTTCTAGCCCAAGCCACGACGAATTAATGCAGAGATGATAGCTATCCGCCATTCCCCAGGGCTTGCTGCTGAAATAATTGTAATAGGCCGCCCTCTTCTTGTCGGCTTTCTCAATATAATCACGGGCCTTTGCCGGTGTAAGCTTCTCCCGTTCAGAAATTCTCTTTACACGATCGTCAAGATCGGCCGTGATAAAAACATTTAGCATGAAGGGATGACCGCTCAGCACATAATCGGCGCATCTTCCGACAAACAGGCATGAACTCTTTTCTGCCAGTCTCCTTATAACATCACTCTGTATCTTGAACAGGGTTTCGTTGTTGAGATAATAAGTTGAAAAAGGCTCTTCGGCGATGGTGCCCCGTAGACTGAACAATCCTCCGAAAACACTGTACGGCCTTTTCTCATCAGCCCGTTCAAAGAATTCCCTTCCCAGTCCGCTTTCCTGGGAAGCTATCTGAATCAGTTCCTTGTCATAAAATGAAATGCCGAGCTTTGATGCAAGCTTCTCCCCTATGATCCGGCCCCCGCTTCCGAGCTGGCGACCGATGGTTATCACATATTTCCTTTCCATTTTACTTAAACTTTTGCTTCATTGATTTTTTGCCTGAGAATAGACTTCCTGTACTGAACAGTAAGCATGTAAACAGCCACTATCGATGCAAGTGTATCGGCAACCGGCATGCTGATCCATACACCTTTGACTCCCAATAAGGGCGGGAATATCAATAATCCTGGCAAGAGAAACAGGACCTGGCGTGTAAGCGACATGAAAATCGCTTTCCCGGCCATTCCAATACTCTGAAAAAAAGTTGAGGCAACCATCTGGAATCCCACGATGGGAAAAACCAGCATGACTATCCTCAAACCGTGAGCCGCAATATCTATCAGCTCCCTGTTGGTCGTAAACACTGAGGCAACAGCATGGGGGAACAGTTCACACAAGAGGAAGCCCAGTGTCATTACTCCGCTTGCAAGAAAGACGGTGAACTTCAAAACGGAAGTAACCCTGTCGTACTGCCTGGCACCGTAATTATAGCCCGCTATGGGCTGCATACCCTGATTAAGCCCTAAAACAATCATCACAAACAAGGCTGCAATCCGGTTTATGATGCCATAGGCGCCCACGGCCAGATCGCCCCCGTGCCTGATAAGACTCTGATTGATAATTATCACAATTGCACTCGAAGTCATGTTCATCAGAAAGGGAGCCAGTCCGATCGACATGGAATCCTTTACTATCCTGTATTGCAGCCTGAATGTCTCCCCGCGTATATGGATATAGCGTTTCCTGTCGGTGAAATAGAGCAGCTGCCACAACATCATCGATGTCTGGGCAATCACCGTTGCCAGAGCAGCACCCCTTATGCCCCAGTGGAATACAAAAATAAAAAGAGGTGCAAGTACTATGTTGATGATCACCGAAATAATAGTGGCGTTCATCGACCTTACCGGGTTGCCCGAAGCACGCATAAGGGCATTCAGGCCGAAGTACATGTGAGTTACAGGGTTGGCCAGGGTGATTATTACCATGAAATCGTGGGCATAGGGCAGGGTGTCATGACTGGCGCCGAAAAAGTAGAGAATCGGATCAAGAAACAAGAGTACAACAAGAGAGTACAGCGACCCCAGAATCAGGTTGAGAACAAGCACATTCCCCAGAATGGCGTTTGCCGAATCATAGTCCTTCTGTCCAAGCCGGAGCGACATCAGGGCTGAGGCGCCGACACCGACAAGAGAGCCGAAAGCCGCGGCCAGGTTCATCAGAGGAAACGTGATCGCCAGACCTGAAATGGCAAGAGCGCCAACCCCCTGTCCGATGAATATGCTGTCAATTATATTGTACAGCGATGCCGCCGTCATGGCGATCACCGAAGGAATGGCATACTGAAGAAGAAGCTTCCGTATATTCTCCGTCCCAAGTGCAAGATGAGAGCCCTGTGGTTCCATAATTCAAAGCTCAATATTATAAGAAATGTAAAGAACAAACTGAGATTTGTTCAATTAAATTTGCAGCAAAGATTATCTTTATCCAAAACCAACATAATGAAGTTTCCCAAATCATACCTTATCATCGCTGCACTTGTTGTCCTGGCAATAATTCTGCTTTCAGAAAAACTGATTGCATGGGGCCTCGCGGTGCTCGGCGCGGCATTGATAATCCTGGGAATCCAGCAGCTGATCAAACTGAACGTGAAAGTTACCCTGTTTGAAAACAATATCAAAAAACTTGACGAGAAGAACAATGAACTCATCAAACAGAACAAGGAACTCACCGAGGAAAACAGCTTCCTCAGGGAAAGGCATTTCCAGGTCAGCCAGATAAAGAGTATTCTTGAACTCAACTTGTTTGAAATAGAAACTAAATTCACACGTCCGATCAGCAGAAAGGAAGAATACGACGGCAGGGATATCAAGTACTTCGGAAGCCTTAGTGTTACGCTGAACGCGAAATACGGCATCGACATAAAGGAACTCCGATTCAAATACGATATTGAAAACGATGTTCTTACAATAGCCAATATTAATCCCAGATTCCTTTCGTTCGGTACCAGGAAAATGGAATGGGATTTCTTTGAGATCTTCGAATACCGGAGCCAGAATATTTTTGCCGACAGGAAATGGATGGTAAGCTACGACCTTTTCGAGTATGCAAACAAAATCAAGGAGAAATACAGAATGAGCGTTGAAAACTCGATAGAGAAAGGACCCGAGGAACTTGAATGGATCTACAAACCCATCAGGCAAAATGTGGAAAACGCGATAAATGTGCTTTTCAGAAGCATGTGTCCGAATATCGTGATCATTGATGAGGCTGACGAATCATTTATCCCTATCGAAAAACTGTCATTCAACCCGGAACCGGTAAAGAAGAAACTGGAACAGCATACTTGATTGTGTCTGCCTGCTGTCGGCAAATCAGTATAGCATCCTCACCCTGATCGTCCCCCTGATCGCTTTCAGTTCCTCCAGTACTTCCGTGCCCAAACAGCTTTCGGTATCAACTATGACATAGCCTAATTCAGCATCGGTCTGGAGATATTCACCCGCTATGTTAATTCCTCTTGAAGTGAAAACATAGTTGACCTCCCTGAGGATTCCCGGTTCATTCCTGTGAATATGAAGAAACCTCTGGGCATTGTTATTGGGCTGAAGTGAAAGCTGGACGAAATTGGTGGCTCCGATGGTTGATCCGGTATCACTGTAGTTGACCAGTTTCTCAGCCACCTCGGCCCCTATGTTCTGCTGGGCCTCTATCGTGCTTCCTCCCACATGCGGCGACAAAATCACATTGTCGTACTTCTGAAGCTCGGAAACAAAAGGATCATTGTTTGAAGCAGGTTCATCAGGAAAAACATCGAGAGCTGCCCCGAGCAGACGTCCCGACTCCAGAGCCGAGATCAGAGCCTTGATGTTGACCACGGAACCTCTGGATGAATTCACGAGACATGTTCCCCAACGCATCTGCGATATTTCCTTTTCGTCTATCAGGTTCCTGGTATCCGGAGTCTCCGGAACATGAAGGGTCACAATATGAGAAAGAGACAGAAGCTCTTCAAGGGAAGAACAGGCAACAGCCTTGCCCAGACTGAGCTTTTTTTCAATGTCATAATAAAAGACATTCATACCCAGCGCCTCTGCAAGAATCGAGACCTGAGAACCAATATGTCCGTAACCCACGATACCCAGATTCTTGCCCCTGACCTCAAAACTATTGGTCGCCGACTTGAGCCACTTTCCCCTGTGAGCTGCCGCGTTCTTTATAGGAATATTCCTCATAAGAAGAATAGTCTCGGCAATAACCAGCTCTGCAACCGACCTCGTGTTCGAAAAGGGTGCATTGAAAATAGGTATCCCCATAAGCCTCGCGGTATGCCCGTCAACCTGATTCGTACCTATACTGAAACACCCTATCGCAAGAAGCTTCCCCGCCTCCTTCAGTACATCCTTCGTAATATTTGTCCTCGACCTGATCCCTATGATATTCGCAGTGCTGATCTTTTCTTTCAGAAGATCGTCGTCAAAGGCATTGGGGTATGACTCAATATTATGATAACCTCTCGAATTGAAAAACTCCGTGGCACTCTTGTGTATCCCTTCAAGCAGAAGAACCTTTATCCTGTCCTTGTCAAAAGAATATTTCTTTCCCATTTTCCGAAAATATATTAAAGCAAAAGCTGTTTTTGGGCTTACAAATATAAAAATAATATACTCGGAAGTTTCATTTTAAATAACTATCGCCAATGATGGCTATTATTCTTATTCCTTATTGCTTATACCCCCTTCACTGATTTTCCCTTCTCACCCGGCTTTAACGAAGATCTGTCATATAAGTCGTTTTTGTCTTAAAATAGCTGTGAGCTTAAAAAAGAATCGTAAATTTACTCCTGATTGTTAAATAATTAACAGCGATGGATGAATTATACACCGGATTTAGTGCAGGATTCTATGACCTGAGCTGCAACCGGGTGAGGGACAGCGTTGATATATCTTTCGATTTCGAAGGCGTGAAACTGTCCAATAGCTAAAAGGATTTCGCAATTACCAGTTTCAAATAAATATAAAGAAGCCCCTATGACAAATTCCGTTAAAACTCCGTTGAAAGCAATGAAGATCTTTCTTCAGACAGCAGCAGTCATAATGATCTCTGCCGCAACTTTTTCCTGCAGTGATAATTCTTCCGAACCTGTTGACTATGTAAATCCCTATATGGGAAATATAAGCCATCTTCTTGTCCCCACCTACCCCACTGTTCACCTGCCGAACAGCATGCTGAGGTTCTACCCCGACAGGGAGAGCTATACATCCAATACCATGAGGGGATTCCCTCTCAACGTGATATCCCACCGCTCGGGAAAAATTTTCCACCTTGCACCCGCCGGTGACAATGCCGGTGATGTCAGACACATTCCCGGATTCAGCTATGACAATGAAACCATCACTCCATATTATTATTCTGTTACTGTTGAGGAACCTTTATGTGATGTGAAATTTGCTCCTGCTGCAAAATCGGGATTCTATTCGCTAAGCTTCCCTGAAGGCGCCCGGCCCGGAGTGGTAATCCGTACAACAGGACAGGGAGAACTCAAAGGCCAGGGCAGCAGCATCTCCGGATTTGATATATTTAACGGGGTGAAAACATATCTCTATCTTGAATTCAGCCGCGAACCCCCGGCTTTTGACCCCGCTCCCGACAGCCGGGCTGTAACGGCGTTTTTCGATGATGAAAAAGGAAATGAAATAAATATCCGCTACGGAATATCATATATTGATACCGACCAGGCCAAAAAGAATCTTCAGAACGATATCTCCGGATGGAATATCGGGGAAGTATCATCGGCTGCCAGGGATAAATGGAATTCGGTACTGTCATCCGTCAGCATTGAAGGAGGGACTGAACAACAAAAAAGAGTGTTCTATACCTCCCTGTACCGGTGCTTCGAAAGGATGATC
>JAAYQC010000096.1 GCA_012519515.1 Bacteroidales bacterium
CGATCTGTACACTTACACTGCCACTCTTGTTGATTTTCTGCCGTACAAACATCCAGTAAATATAGGCTGAGACACCCATATTTACAATGCAAAATCAATTTATTTTCTATATATCAGATGGTTATGGTTTTGAGGACCAAAAAACCGCACAAAACAGGAGAACGGTACGCGGTGCGCGGTGTGGAGGAGATGAAGGGGAGAAGAGGAGAAAAAAACCCACCCCCAACCCCCCGCTTAGGGCGAGGCAGGCTCTCCGAGGAGGGGATCCATCCGATGCAACCTTCGCTAATACCTCATTGTAAGAGACTTACACGACCTGCACGACTTGCACGACCTGCACGACTTTCCCTGTGCCCCGTGCCCTGCGCTCTGTGCCCTGCGCCCTGCGCCCCGTGCCCTGCGCCCTGTACTCTGTGCCCTGCGCCCCGTGCCCTGCGCCCTGTGCTCTGGCCCTGCGCCCCGTGCCCTGTCCCCTGTGCCCTGTACTCTGCGCCCTGTGCTCTGTGCCTTTACTCCCCAACGATCCTCCTGATATCCTCCCGTGTCACCGATGGTATTTCCCGGTTTTTCATTTTTTTGATTACCAGTCGGGCTGTTTTTCTTGCAGTCATCTTGTCGGGGAAAGGTATTTCGCCTTCGACGGCCGGCATGAAAGGCTGGTGGATCAGGACATTTCCCTTCACAGCTATGTCGTAGCCCCAGCCGTCGCCGCTTCTGAACAGTCTAAGGTCATAAAAATGCCCTTTTCCGGCAATTGCTGCAGCAGCAATTATTACCGCGAAAAGGGCAAATATCAGTAAAGCCTTTTTTGTTTTATCAGTCATATTCGTTCATCTCGGCATCAGGATCGAATGCCCAGATATCGTCGAAGTAATAAGCTGAACTTTTACCCATTGTGACATAACCGCGGTTACCGATGGCAAAACCGACGGCGTCAGACCTTGTTGAGCCCTCGAAGTTTGATTTTTCTGACCACAGATCGGTAACAGGGTCATATTCCCATACTTCCGCACCGGTTGTCATACCGCCTGTTGCCAGGTAACCTTTACCGTTGATTGTAAAACCAACCTTGCCGGTTCCCTTTATAGTCGAGTAGTTATCGTCGTAAGTTTCGTTGGAGACATTGGCGATGGCTCTCATTTTTGTCCACTCGTCGGTAGCGGGGTCATATCTCCACATGTCGTTAAGATAATCGGCGTTGTCAATGCCGCCTATCACATATCCCTTTCCGTTTATTACAAAGGTGGCGGCGCTGGTTCTCTTGCTGCCTCCGATACTCGACACTTTGTTCCAAACATCCGATGCAGGATCATATTCCCAGAAATCCTTGAAATTCGCAACGCTGTCGCCTGTTCCCACGTAACCCTTGTTGTTGATCGAGAATGCTACTGCCGAACGTCTTGCTGATCCTTCCAGATCTGCTGTCTGGGCCCATGTGTTTGATGCGGCATCATAGGCATAGAAATCCTTCAGCCTGTATCTGCCGTCCCATCCGGTTCCGATGAAGCCTTTTGTATCAGTGCTGAACCCCACTGCCTGGCTGCGGGCACTTCCGGGGAAGCTGGCTTTCTGTGTCCATGAGTTCCTTGCAGGATCATATTCCCAAAAATCATTATGAAAATTATCTCCGTCATACCCGGTTCCGACATAAGCCTTGCTGCCGATCACGAATCCCACGGCATCTGCTCTTGGCAAACCATCAAAGTCCGATAACTCCACCCAGTTGCCGACAAGCTCCTCCTCCGGTTTATCGCATGAATTAAAGAAAGGTACAGCAAGAATCAATACCAGTACTTTAATCCAGATCTTTACCTCTTTGTATGTCATCTTTCCCTTTATTAAGTTTTAAATAATTCTCACAAAACTATCTGAAGCATATTTTAATTAAAAGCTTTGTAGATATATGCCTTAAAATCGTAGACAAGATATGAATAATTATCGACAAAACTTATATGCGGAAAAAACCGGCTGTAATTTTCAATGCATTCCGGATTGTCGCCGGGAAATATCTCTTAAAAACGGCGGTATGTCTACTCATTTGCGGTTTTTGTATATATTTGCTTTGTTTACATCCCGTTTTAGTATTCATTTGCATAAACCTTATAAGATTGATGAAGGGTACCGGGAAGGGCAAGAAAGGAAGACAGATCTTATTGTTGATTGTATTGGGAATCGTACTGATTGGTTCATGTACCAAGACCAATGAGTTTACGATTGGTACGGGGTTTATGATGCCTGAGACCAGGCTGGAAATCGTTGACACCTTCCGGGTTGACCTTTCTACCATTCTTGTGGATTCAATCATTACATCGTCGAAGCAGATTGCCTATGTAGGCAATTACGAAGATACCATCTTTGGCCTTATAACCAGCAGGTCTTTCTTCGATCTCAAATATGATATTTTCGGTGAGATAGAGGAGAAGGCGATTTACGACTCGGCAGCCTTTATCCTGAATTACACATCGAAGAACATAGGGGATACCCTTTATCCTATGTCTGTAAGTGTTCACAGGATGACGGAACAGATTGTTCCCATCAATCTGGAACGGATTCTTTACAACGCTTCAACTGCTTTATTCAACACTTCCTCCTTCAACTATGAGCCTGAGCCCATGTCGACAGTCGTTTTCCTTCCGGAACCCAATGGGCGCGACACTGCTGTATACCTTAACGTGAATGCTTTCGGCGAAGAGCTTTTCAGCCTGATCAGGAGCAAGGACGAAAGGGTATCGAGTGAGGATTTTTTCAGGAATTATGTAAAGGGATTCGTTCTGACCTCAGGCTCAGTTGTCAACAATGCAATTCTCGGATTCGCTGCAGGCACCGAAAAGCTTGTACTGAAGATTTTCTATCATATAAACAGGGAAGAGCAGGAAAAGAAAGAGCTTGTCATAAAGATGGGTGACATTGGAAGGCAGTTCAACAAGGTAGATTTTGATCTTTCGCGGACTCCCCTGGCTGACATCAGGGAAAACAGGAACGAGGTTCCGGCAAAGCTTACCGGCAACAAGGCATTCATGCAGGGTATGACCGGTCTTTATGTCAAGTGCAAGTTCCCCACTGTTCAGAATCTGATGGCCGGCGATGGCTGGAAGGTACTGAAAGCTGAGCTTGTTGTAGAACCTGAAAAGTTCAGCTACGAAAAATTCCCTTTGCCCGACAGTCTTTACATTTATTCGGGCGACAAGAAAAACAACATGAGTATGCTCAGGGATGGCAATAACCAGCATCTCAAGGCCTTGTTCGAGTTCGACGATTACCTCCATGAGAATAACAGGTATACCTTCGACATAACCGATTTTATTCTGAATGAGTTGTCCGACTCATATTTCGATCCCAATCAGAGCCTTATACTCGGTCTGGCATCAACAAAACAGGGTGCAAGGTTTCAAAGGCTTATTGTTGAGGGCCGCCGTCCGCCGGTTAAACTGAAGCTTTATTATTTATCTTATTGAAAGGATGATGCGGAGACAGTTAACCATATATTCGCTTGCATTGATGCTGATGATCGCGCTACCCGGCACCCTCTCATCCCAGATAACCTCATCGCCCTATTCCATCTTCGGCATGGGGATACTTGAAGGCAATGCTTCCGGACTTTCGAGAGCCATGGGAGGAACCAACATTGCCTTTCTTACGGATCGTGCTATCAATTACGGTAACCCCGCGTCATACGATGGTCTTGACAGCCTCCTGACAATCTTTGAGGTAGGTATTTTTTCAAAATATTCAGTTTTTCAGACATCGAAGGAAAAGCAGTCATTGCTTAATGCCAATTTCAGGTACATGGCCATGGCTTTCAGGGTTTCACCGTGGTTCTCAACCAGTTTCGGCTTCACCCCTTACAGCTCGGTTGGCTATAACATCAACACAAAAGCCTTCCTTGAGGGTACAAACATTGAGTACCTCAAGTCATACATTGGCAAGGGAGGTGTAAACAGGTTTTACGTGGGCGGAGCTTTCAGTTTCATAAAGAAACTCTCGCTCGGAGTTAACGCGTCATACCTTTTTGGCGACATTACCCATATTGAGGCATCAAAGGCTTACGAGTTTTCGCTGTCGGACATTACCTACCTTTCCAACTTTACATTGAATTACGGACTTAATTACCAGGTTGATGTCAAGGACTGGAAATTCAATATCGGACTTATCTACAGCGATGGCAAGAAACTGAGAACCAGGAATACCACCATCATTGAGACCAAGTATGAGACGGAGATCCTGAAAAGCAGGAAGTACCGGTACAGCATTCCCACGACCATGGGAGGAGGTTTGTCGGTACGCAGGAATTACTTCAAGGCAGGTATCGATTATGAATGGAGCAGCTGGGAGGAAGCCGACATGTCAAGTGCCTATTACTTTCATACAAGGAACTCAAACAGGATATCTGCCGGATTTGAGTTTCCCTCGCAGGGCATCAGGAAGGGTAGTGTCAGTATGGTAATGTACAGGTTTGGAGGGGAATACCGTGAATCGTACATGGTGATCAAGGGTGTTCCGATTGATTACCGCGCGGTTTCGATGGGTATCGGGATACCTCTCAAGGGTGTGGTAAGTGTTGTAAATACTACTCTTGAGTTCGGTCAGAACGGATCAATTAAAAGGGATCTCTTCAGGGAGAACTTCGTCACCCTCAGCATCGATCTCTCACTCCGCGATCTGTGGTTCAGAAAGCGGCAGTACCTCTAAATCATATTCCTGTTAAGAAGTTCGAAAAAAACGGGGCGGTACGACTCCCCGATGGGTATTCGCTGATTTCCAATAACAATGCGGCTGTTTTCTATCATATCTATCTTGTCGAGCGATATGATATATGATTTATGCACCCTGAAGAATAAATCTGCAGGCAGCTTGTCCATAATATTCTTCATGGTGGTCTTGGTAAGAATCAGTCTTCCTTCCGCATGTATTTTGACATAGTCCTTCAGCCCTTCAATAAAAAGGATCTCATTCAGGTCCACACGTATTGTCGTGTACTCCACCTTTACGAGGAGGAAGCTTCCGGGTAGCGAAAGGGATTCAGGCTGGGACAGTTCGGCCGGATTCTTCATTTTCATCAGCATGAAAGCCTTGTTGACGGCCCTTGAGAATCTTTCAAAAGAGACCGGTTTCAGCAGGTAATCGACAGCATCGCACTCGAATCCTAAAATAGCCTGTTCCGGCGAAGTTGACATAAATATCACCAGCGGAGGGTTATAAAGCGTCTTGATGAATTCAGGTCCTGTGATCTGGGGCGTCATCACATCAATGAAGATCAGTTCGGGCTGGTTGTTGTTAATGTCGTGAGATGCCTCAAAAGGATTGGAGAAGACTCCTGTAAGATTCAGGAACTGTATTCTGGAGCAGTATTCCCTGATCACTTTGAGAGTGGCGGGATCGTTGTCGATTGCTATGCAGTTGATTGTATTCAGTGCCATTTTCATCCTCCCTTACACCCTGCCGGGATATGCTTTCAGGGCTTCTGCAAGTGTTTCCATCGCGTTTTTAAGATCGTCGGTATTCAGGACATAGGCAATCCTGACTTCATTTTTTCCCATACCGGGTGTTACATAGAATCCTGATCCGGGAGCCAGCAGCACGGTTTGCTTTTTATATTCAAACTTTTCAAGTATCCATCGGGCAAAACTGTCGGAATCGTCAACAGGAAGTTTAGCCATTACATAAAAAGCACCCTTTGGCTTAGGACAATAAACTCCCGGCATATTGTTCAGGGCGTCCAC
>JAAYQC010000097.1 GCA_012519515.1 Bacteroidales bacterium
AGTATTTCACCTGGTATTATCGTTAATTCCTCTGATTTAAACTCCCAAGCTAATCTCATAAAAAACAACTTGCTCGTAGAGTATCATGTACTTACTGATGATTCTAATAGAGTAGTTGATTCTCCAAAGATTATTGATACTCCTGAATTGACAGAAGAATAAACAACTTTGCCCAACGTCGTGTATAAAGCATTGGGGATTAGGTTATTAAATTAAATGTGCTGCCCCTCATCGGCGTTTGTGTCGGCGGATAGGAACGAAGCCCGCAATCCCCAACACTTCATACACGCAACCGTTAAAGGCTAAAAGGCAAACTGGAGGAGGTTAGTTCACTCGTAGTATAAATTTCTTTATTTCCAAATACTTTATTACTTTTTTCCTGTTCATTTACTTTACTCCGTTGAATCCTGTAAGCGAATCTAACAAAGCCACTCTTGATAATATAATTAAGCCACCAACCATACTTATCAGATGAACATCTTCAAATTTGGATTCGTTTATAACATAAGCATCTATAATGCATAAGAACATTATAACAGGGGAATCAGAAAGAACAAAAAAGTCCCTAACCAATGCTTAATAAGGGGGATATGAAATAAGTCATTTAAGTCAACCAATAGATTTTATTAATTAAAACATCGAGAAATGAAAAACATTAGAATTTTCAGCATCATCGTAGTTATTCTATTGATAACTGGATGTGAACAAGAAACAATGATCAGATCTGATTTGCAATCTGAGACACAATCAAGTTCAAAAAAACTTTTTGAAGCAAGTAAAAGCTCCATTTATTTTGTGGACAACGTCGATTTGAATAATCCTTCAGGACCGGGGAGGGCTACTCCTGAAGAGTATGCTGTCTTACCAACAGCACAATGGGGGTATAACACAATGGGAGACAAAATAGTGGCTTCAGGATCTGTTCATGCCAGTTTTTACACAGCTTTTGGAGATTTGGGCGATACTAATAGTTTTGCAAGAATCCAGATTATGTTGGTAAAAAATAATCATATTTATAATGGATATACGACAAATTTTGAAGATAAGTGGGCATCAAAGGGAGGTATACTATATTCCGGAAGGCAGGAGGAATATGTTGATTATTATAAAAACCATAGTTTTGAAATACCATTAACTACTGATTTGACTGGTGTTTCTATTGTTGCACAAGGATATTTATGGGGGTGTTTTGGTTCGAATCAATCTGGTGATCCAGTTGCTTTAGTATGGGCAAATGACACCCGGAATCTTTTTTCTCCTTTACCTCCTCCTGCACCAGTAAATTTAACTGCATCAGCAGTATCCACTTCACAGATTAATTTGGCATGGACTCATTATCTGAGTAATATGACTTATTATATTGAAAGATCTCCTAATGGGAGCGATGGATGGTCACAAATAGCTACAACTACAAATAAATCATATTCTAATACAGGTTTGCCCTCTCATACTTGCTATTATTATAGAGTACGCGCACATAATACTGTCGGAAACTCAGCATATTCAAACACCGCCTCAGCCACCACACCATCAATAACGTATTATTATAAGTTGGATAAATGTGTACCTAATGGCATATATTATTATACAAGTCAGAGTATATCCGGGACACTGAGTAGCGGAAACAGAGTACAAGGAGCAACCGATACTTATTACGTTGTTTCCGGTTCACAATCAACACCCTATTCCGGTAGAACTTTGATACAAGTAAGCAATACCGGTCAATATGGTTGTCCATAGGAGTAATGTAAAATAGTAAAATAGAGAAAGTTCCTTATTCCCAGTCTCTTTTAACTTTCTCTTTTGTCTGACTAGGCGGGGCTGTAAAAAATATGCATTTGTATCATCAGAAATGGGAGATATCAGGTAATATAGTTGATCCTTATAAACTTACTTATATTATAGGGCTTATGAACATCCCTAAAAAGGGGCTGTTCAAAAAACAGCCCCTTTATCTAATTATCAAGCAAATATCACATCAGAGTTTTTCCTGGCCACCAGCCCACCACACTTTATCACTAAAAATGTTAACATTAGGCACGTTTTCGCCGTTGGAGGACACATCGCTCAAAGCATACGGAAGCCTGTGGATAAAGCCTTTTGTAGCATTATTAGGATTATTCATTGTAGGAACTCCTGTCCTACGGTAGTCATGATATGATTCCATTGCCTCAGCTTCATACATGGCAATGTATTTCTGGACAAGTATTTCATTCAGTTCATTATCAGGGAGTAACGGGGCTACAACATCAGTAAAGTATGTTTCAGCCTCCTCGGAAGTTAGTCCTTTTGATAGGAATGAAGCTTCAATAGCCTCCTCAAAAGCTGTAATCCAGGTATCATCGTCAGTCCTTTGTTTGGCTTCTGCCTCAAGGAATTTCAGTTCATAATAGGTCATTATCGGGGTAGGCTGCGTCATACAGAAAGGCGTAATGGCAGTTGAAAATCTAGACCGGGAGTAGGTTCCAGACTGAACTTCCAACGCGGTACCATTTGGAGCACCGACAAACTCCCCACCAATTTGGGTAAAGTAAACCGCTCTTCTTGGATCTGCTCTTTCTTCCATCAATCCGAGTAGAGTTTGAGAAACTGAAAGATGGCGCCTATAGTACCAGAATTCCCACCAGGGATTCGCTTTGGATAATGAAGCTTCATATTTATTGAACATACAAGCCTCTTCATTACTTGCAAAACCACTATTAACCAAATCCATAACCTGAGTAAGGTTATCTGATTGTACTTCTGAAAGTCGTATAAGATAACGAGCCTTTAATGAATTAGCTGTCTTTATCCATGCAGCTTTGTTTTTATCATCATCGGCCAGACCTCCGAATATATAATCCTTATCAAGATTAACCAAGGTTGCTCTATCCAGGTTGACAATTGCATCATCAAGAAGCTCAAAAATGTATCCATAAATGACGGATTGTTTCTCATATCTTGGCTTTAGGTTCTCAATTCCCAAACAAGCCTCAGTCCAAGGAATCTCCCCCCAGAAATCTGTTGCAACTGCAAGATTGTAGGCTGTAAGGATTTGTGTGACCCCACGAACCCAATAGTTGTCAGGTTCAATGCCTGTTACAGGATCAGTCTTATTAAGAACTAATTTACAGATCGTAAGAACATTGTAAAGACTATTCCATGAATTGTTATAGGTGGATGCCGACTGTCCTTCTCTTCTGTCAGCATCGGATGACTGTGCCCATGTACCGGCACTATGCTCAATAAACACAGTTGCATACCAGGCCAGATCTGTTCCGGTGGTCTCATGAGCGGTTTTAAGGATGATATCAGGTAGCAGATTCTTAGCATCCATCTGTGTCGTGTTATTCAAATCCTTATTTACCTCATCCATTATGTCTTCAGTGCAAGCAAAAAGCATGAATGCAATTGAAGCTGTCAATAAATATTTTAATATTTTCATTTTGTTTTCTATTAAATGATTTAGAAGGTAAGGTTTAGATTAACCCCAAATGAGGTAGTTTGAGGCAATGACATATAGTCCATGCCGCCCTGCATATTACCCTGTCCCTGTGATGTTTCTGGGTCGAGGTTAGGTAGAGTTGTCCAAAGCAGAATATTACGGGCTACAAATCCGATACTGGCTCGTTCAATAAGAATCGGTGTAGTAAACTTCCTGGGTATTGTAATATTCACACCCAAATCCCTGATTTTCACGAAAGATGTTTCGTATACATTAGCTTCGGGAAGGCTGGATAGTATCGTTGTCTGGAGATACTGATAGGCATTCGCATCATCTGAGCCACCTCTTTCTATATTATTTGGAGTTCCGTCGGACTTGTACCCCGGATAAATAAATTTCCCCTTTCTTCCATCACCAGTTTTCTTTGTTGTTCCATAGAGATCCATCAAACGGTTCGTACCTGAGTATATTTGTCCACCCTGTTTCCATTCAACGTTACCGAAAATTTCAAGAAGATTGAACAATTTAAAAGAATTCGTTAATCCAAGTATAAAATCCGGAGAAACTTCTCCAATTTTCTTGAATTCACCTATCATAGGCATTCCATATCCAGATGAACTGGGATTTTCATTCACCAATATTCTCCCTTTGTTATCGCGAACAAATGATTCTCCGTAAATCACCGGATAAGTATCTCCGGCAGATGCTCTGATATTTGGTGTTACATATCCTCCAAGTGATATGTTCTCAACACCTTCTGCAAGTTCTATAACCTCGGAAACAGACTTTGTAAAGTTAACTCCTATATTCCAGGCAAAGTTTCTGACTATTACTGGCGAGACATTGAAAATAAGTTCATGACCTCTTGTTTGCATGTGGCCAGCATTCATCATTAATGTACCATATCCGCTCGATCCGGCGAGAGGCACACCAAAAATCTGGTCTGTAGCATTCTGGAAATAGTAACTGTAGTCAATTCCCAGCCTGTTCTGGAAGAATTTCAGTTCAACACCGAATTCTATGTTAGCAGTGTTTTGTGGAATAAGGTTAGGGTCGTACAAACGTCGGTCCGGCTTATATCCCGATATGCCACCAAAAGGATACGATACACCATAATTAAGAAATCCACTAGAGGCACCCCCAGTAGTAAAGATAGGTTCCGGCAGATAGGATGATGAGGCTTGTCCGACTTCAGCATATGAAGCTCTCAGTTTCCCAAATGAAACGATTTTGTTATCAACGAGCGGTTCCAGTTCAGTAAAGACAAAACCTAAGGAAACCGACGGATAGAAGAAGCCACGATTTCCGGTAGGCATGGAAGAAACGATATCATAGCGACCCGTTGCATTAAAGAAAAGCATATCCCTGAAGTCAACTGCCAGGTTTCCGAAGAAGCCTGCTGTACGTCTGTTATATTTACTGTATGAGTTAGTCTGAGTTGTTGTATTTGCCAAGTTATTCCAGCCAGGCGTGGTAAATCCAGTACCAAGTGCACCATAGTATTCGCTATGGTTGTGATCAATTTCATTCCCGATTAAAAGAGAGGCATCAATAAGTTCTCCAAATTTATGGTTAAATGATGCTGTCAAAAGAGAATTGACGATTCTGCGAGTAACACCATAGTTATTTATTCGACCACCTGTGGGTTGCACAAAACCATAATTTCTGTTTGTCGGAGTGGGTAATGTTGCCGCAGTTGATATCATATTGGAATGACCCATTTCCTGGTAATCTTCATTGTTAGTCGTATAATTATCTATCCCAATCTGATATTTAATACTAGCCCAGGTTGCTGGTTTGAATTCCAAATAAGTATTCCCGAAAAAGCGCTTGGTGTTTTCATTATAATGATTATTCACTGTAGCCCATCTGGGGTTAACACCAACACCAGCTCTGTAGCTTATCTGCCGGTATGGGGCAAACGACCCGTCCGGCACACAATATGGTGTCCCCATCAGATCGAACGAAGGCGGAGATCCATACACTGCAAATAACCAGCTATCGTTACCTGAAGGAAGTTTGTCTATTTTAATATCAGCATAATTTCCTGAAAAACCAAGATTCCATTTATCAGCTAACTTAAAGTCACCTGCCATTTTTGCGGTGTACCTATCCATACCAGTGCTGGGAATAATGCCTGTCTGGTTTGTTGCTCCAAAACCAACAGAATAGTTCCCATACTGATTCGCTCCGCTGATATTAATACTGTTATTATAAGTATATCCATTATCAGTGAAGAAGTTTTTAGGGTTATTATATCCCATTGGAGTTACCCATTCATTTTTATAGGGATCGAAAAACCTCCCTGACTGACTCTGAGAATTACCTCCATAAATAGCAACCTCTGGCAAACTGCTAATCCGCGGACCCCAAGCATAACTATTCCCTACTGCAAAATTTCCATTTGTCCCTTGAGCGAATTCTGTCTGCATTTCAGGAAATCGCGAGACAACATCAGCCGTAAAATTCGAGGAAAAAGTCACAACCGGTTTTCCCATAGCTGAGCCTTTTCCTTTTTTCGTAGTTATTATAATAACTCCATTGGATGCCCTTAATCCGTAAAGTGCAGCAGCAGCCTGACCTTTAAGTACGTTTATTGATTCAATTTCATTTGGATCAAGGTCCATTGCCCTATTTGAGAAGGCAGTGCCTGTAACATTTGAACCATAGTCACTTCCACTTGAAATAGGCATACCGTCAATTACATACAAGGGACTGTTGTCGCCGCTAAAAGAACGTGCTCCCCTGATTAGCACCTGAGATGGTGCTCCGGGCATTCCGGAGGACTGACGGATTTCCACCCCGGCAATCTTACCAGAGAGAGATGTCATTACGTTAGGGTTTGAGGCTTTAACCAGATCTTCCCCTTTAACATCCTGAACGGTATATCCCAGAGCCTTCTTCTCTCTTGAAATTCCGAGTGCTGTCACAACAACTTCATCCAATCCCACGAGATCGGATTCAAGGACAGCACTTATTTCAGTGCGATTACCTATCGCAACCTCCTGGGATTTCATTCCTATGTATGAAAACACAAGGGTAGTAGCATCGGCCGGTACCGTTATTGAGTAACGACCGTTTGAATCGGTAACAGCACCTATGGTAGTTCCCTTTACCTGTACTGTAACTCCAGGTATCGGGCCATCTCCCTCCACTGCGGAGGTGATGGTCCCTGAAATTACTCTTGTCTGCGCAAACAGGGCCGTGACTCCTGCGAACACAAACAACAAGATCATTAGTAATAGTTTCTTCATACGATTTGGTATTAGGTTTGATGTGTAAACAATCCAAAGATAGGATTTTAGTAAGAATTACAAAATTTTTTATTTGTTTTTAGCAATAAAATGCAACTTTTCAGGAAAGCATCATACAATGCGTAAATCGAATTAGAATAATTCTGAGGCATTCCGGAGCAATTGTCTCCTTATCCCCGGTAACTTCCCGGACCTCTTGAAGCAGAAGGGAAAGCCTGAATCAGCTTTTCAGCTTTGTATAATGGGAATAAAACAGCGGTATTGTTTCAATTCCCTTGAAAAAATTGAAAAGCGGGAAGTTTTCATTCGGGGAATGAATGGCATCACTTTCGAGACCGAATCCCATCAGGATAGACTTTATTCCTAACACTTTTTCGAATGTTGAAACGATGGGAATGCTTCCGCCGCTCCGGACCGGGATGGGCGTTTTGCCGAAGGACTCCTCCATGGCCAGGGCGGCAGCCTGGTATTCGGGTGTGTCAGGAGGACTGACATAAGCCTCACCGCCATGAAGATACTCAACCTTTACCTTAACCCCTGAGGGAGCTATTGACAGGAAATGATCCCTGAAGAGCCCGGCTATCTTTTCAGCCTTCTGATTGGGTACCAGCCTCATTGAGATTTTGGCACCTGCCTTTGAAGGGATGATGGTTTTAGTACCTTCGCCGGTGAACCCTCCCCATATTCCGTTTATGTCGAGTGTCGGCCTGATCCCCGTGCGTTCAAGGTCGGTATATCCTTTTTCACCTCCAAGGTCGTCCACTCCTATCGACTTCATGTATTTATCCCTGTCGAAAGGCCTCAGAGCCATGGCATCCCGTTCCTTCCTGCCTACGGTCAGCACATCGTCGTAGAAACCCGGAATGACAATACGGCCGTTTTTATCCCTGAGCGATGCTATCATGTCGCACAGCACATTGCAGGGGTTGAGTACAGCTCCGCCGTATATTCCCGAGTGCAGGTCGTGACCGGGTCCGCTCAGTTCAACCTGAACGTACGAAAGACCCCTGAGCCCCGTAGTTATTGAAGGGATATCGGGGGCTATCATTGTTGTGTCGGATATGAGGATCACATTGGCTTCAAGCATCTTTTTATTGTCGCGGCAAAATTTCTCCAGACTTACCGATCCTATTTCCTCCTCTCCTTCTATCATGAATTTTACATTGCATGGAAGTGTTCCCGTGGTGGTCATGAATTCGAAGGCCTTCACATGCATAAACAGCTGGCCCTTGTCGTCGTCAGCTCCCCTGGCCCATATCCTGCCGTCGCGCACTTCAGGCTCGAAGGGAGGCGAGTTCCACAGATCGAAAGGTTCCGCGGGCTGAACGTCATAATGGCCGTATACCAATACTGTAGGAAGCTTTTTGGAAATAATCTTCTCAGCATAAACAACAGGGTTCCCTGCAGTAGGGAAAACATCTGCCCTGTCGGCGCCTGCTTTCTTAAGCGAATCTCTCAGAAATTCAGCTGCCTTGATCATATCGGGCTTATTTTCAGGCTTTGCGCTGATCGATGGTATACGGATCAGTTCAAATAACTCTTCAAGAATGCTGTCGCGGTTAGTGTCGATAAAGGTTTTTATGCTTGTCATTATTCTACAGTATTGATTGAATTATTTTTTCTAAACTCCGAAACGGCCCGGATTGTTTCTGATTTCCTCAGCTGCAATGTAAAGATCCTTATATGTTTCTTCCCCGAAAGCCCTGATCAGAGGTTCTTTAAGAAACTCATAAACACGGATATCCTCTTTTTCCCCTGTGTCAACCGCACTGTGGCACATTGAAAGCTGCCGGTAATTGACAGCTGTGAAATCCTTGAAATACTTCACCCTGGCGGGAAAAAGATGGCATGAAACCGGTTTTCTGAAAGGAATTTTTCCGTCGAGATAAGCTTTTTCTATACCGCACATGAATATATTATCATTTAATATAGTATAGGCACATTCTTCATTGCCTATCAGCGGTGTCACTATATCCCCTTCAAAATCAACCACGCTGGTCCCTTCCCTTTCAATTGTCCTGACTCCATCGGGCCTGAGATAGGGCTTTACCGCGGGCAGTATCTCGTCCAGTATCCCGATTTCCTCCTTTGCCACCGGCGCTCCCGAATCGCCGTAACGGCAGCAGTTCCCGAGGCAGAGCGGCAGGTTGCACCTGAATCTTTTCACTATCAGGTCGAGACTGAAAATTATATCGTTGATGCGAATCATCAGTCAATAAGAATCTTTCCCGTCATTTCCACCGGAATCGCCACATCCATTATAGTAAGCAATGTTGGAGCCACATCGGCCAGAATGCCTTCCCTGATTGTTTTATAATCGTCGCTTACGAGTATGCAGGGAACAGGATTAAGCGAGTGGGCCGTGTTTGGAGTGCCGTCGTCATTGAGAGCCTTGTCGGCATTCCCGTGATCGGCTATGATAAGCGTGTCGTAGCCATTCTTCCTTGCTGCATCCACAACTGCTCCAACACATTCGTCAACTGTTGCCACGGCTTTCTTTATTGCTTCATAAACACCGGTATGCCCTACCATGTCGCCGTTAGCAAAATTCAGGCAGATGAAATCGAATTTCCCCGTGTTGATTGCTTCAATAACAGCATCCTTAACGCCGTAAGCACTCATCTCGGGCTGCAGGTCATAAGTGGGCACCTTGGGTGAGGGGATCAGAATTCTCTCCTCATTCCTGAAAATCTCTTCACGCCCTCCCGAGAAGAAGAATGTTACATGAGCGTATTTCTCGGTCTCGGCTATTCTGAGCTGTGTCTTTCCGGCTTCCGAAAGGACTTCTCCTATTGTATTGTCGGCATTTTCCTTTGGATAAATGACATGTAGTCCCGTGAAAGTGGCATCATAGGGGGTCATGGTACAGTAATGCAGGGGTATGGTTTTCATCCCGAATTCCGGAAGGTCTTTCTGTGTAAGGGCTATGGTAAGTTCCTTAGCCCTGTCGTTTCTGAAGTTGAAGAAGACCACTACATCTCCGGGCTTCAGCAGGCCGACAGCCTCGCCGTTTTCGCCGACAACTGATATCGGTTTCATGAATTCATCGGTAACGCCTTCGTCGTATGATTTCTGCATGGCATCAAGGATATCACGGGTTTTGTATCCTTCACCCGCGACCAGCAGGTCATAGGCTGTTTTAATCCTCTCCCACCGCTTGTCGCGGTCCATGGCATAATACCTGCCAATGAATGAAGCCACTCTTCCGTTCGAATTTTCAAGGTGATCGAGCAGGTTCTTCATATAGCCCTTCCCGCTGCGGGGATCGGTATCACGCCCGTCGCCGAAGCCGTGAATAAAGACATCCTTAATACCGTATTCCCCGGTCATGTCACAGAGGTAGTAAAGGTGCCTGTCGGATGAATGAACGCCGCCATCGGAGAGCAGTCCCATGAAATGAACCTGCTTTCCCTTGTCGCGTGCATATGAGAAAGCCTCGGTCAGTACAGGATTCTTTTTGATTTCGCCTGTCTTGCATTCCATGTTGATCTTTACAAGATCCTGGTATATAATCCTTCCAGCCCCGATGTTAAGATGGCCGACCTCGGAGTTTCCCATCTGACCGTCGGGCAGACCCACGTTTTCGCCCGATGCATGGAGCCTGGAATTAGGATACTTATTTTTCAGCGCCGTGAGGTTTGGAGTCGGGACCTGGCTGATAACGTCAGCAACTGATCCGTCGCCGATTCCCCAGCCGTCAAGTATCATAAGAAGCGCTTTTTTGCTTTTTATCATAATATAATATTGATTTTAATGGTATGATAGCCTGCCCCGCTCAAGCGGGGGAACCCACATGTTTGAAAATTATATTCATACGTGTTTGTGTATGCAATACATGTGGGTTTCATATAATTTCCAATTAATTCTTTATTCTTTCCGTCAGTCAACTGTATAATTATATCAAACAACAGAAGTCTGATCGCTATTCACAATGCGGATGCAAAATTAGTTAAAAAATGGATTGGTTCTTTCGGGGGAAGAAGAATGGGCGCAGAGCTCTGTGCCCTACCTAATCTGTCGTATCCTTATCCTGTGATCATCAGCCCCGGAGCATGTTTCCTCATAGGCTATGTCCTTGCCTACATAGGCAATCCATTCCTCGGGGGTGAAGTTCCTTGTGACGTATGTGCAGCCGTCGGCTGCAAAGGTATCGGCAAAGGCAGGACGGGCAATTATCCTGGGTTTTTCGGAGGCCACAGCCGACAGAATCATCGCTCCGTCGTGACTGAAATCGCAGGATATTACAACACCTTCATTGTCGGTGAAAGTCACCGGGGCAGCTGACAGGTCGTCGGTATCCCAGAGCTTAAGGCTGCCATCGGAGCCGGCTGTTGCCATTTGCCGGTTATTGCCATTGAACCGGATATCGCTGACGGCTCCCTGATGAGCCTTGAAACCGCTGATCTTTTCGCCGAGCGCGGCATCCCACAATTCTATCGTGCCGTCATCATAACCGACTGCAATCCGGTCATCATCGGGTTTAAAGCGAATATTGAGTATCTTCTTTCCTTCGGATTCGATGGTAAGCTTCCTGTCCTTCATGCCGGTACCCCAGACAATGCCCTTGCCCCTGTCGCTGATACCCGCCATATAATCGTTATTGAGCGACAGCACCACCGATGTAACCATTATCCCTCCTGTTCCGACATCGGTAGAAGTTCTGGCGGTCAAATCCCATTTAAGCACCCTTCCGTCGAGAGCGGCTGAATAGAGGTATCTGCCGTCGTAGGAGAATACCAGCGACCTGATCTTTCCAGAATGGCCTTTAAGTTCAAATCCCTGTTCATTGCCTTCCACCGGGATCATACCAATAACATTATCCTTTTTCCCGAAAGCCAGCCAGTCCGATCCCGGGCTGACAGCCATCACATCGACGACCTCATCCCCGGAATAAACAACCCTGAAACTCTTGTCTCCGGCATCCATATCCCATCTCAGAATATTTCCGCGCGAATCGGAAGAGAAGAACTCATTTTTCCCGGGTATGAAAGCGATGTTTCCAACCGGGGAGGCAGGAGCGCTGAAGTTTCTTATTTTACTGCTTCCCCTGTTTTTGGCTAAATTGTAGAGGCCTGCATAGATATCTGCATCATTCCTGCTTCCGGTGTTATCCCTGTTGAAGAGATAAGCCTGGTATGCCAGCAGAGGCTGAAGCTCATCCTGCAGGGGAAGCTGCAATGATCTGAGCGACATGGATTTTGCAAGCGAAATCATTCTCAGCCTGCCGGTCTCCTCCTTCAATCTTAAGGCAGAATCGGCCATCATTCTTGCCAATATGCCTTCCCTTATGGCATTTTCCGACTCCCTGACGACATATTCAAACTGTTTGCGGCCGCTTATTATCTCATTTTCAGCCCTGAGCCTCATCACTTTCTCAGCATCATGTTCACGTCTTGCTGCTGCTGCTGCCGAGTCGGACAGCATTGATCTCATAAGGGCAGCCGATGCATGTTCTTCCGCGACCATCTCTCTTGCTTCAGCTTCCTTTTTCTGCTCCTCTATGGTCCTACGTTGCTTGTCGGCCGAGAATTTCAATCCCAGTGAAATCAGGGTTATCAATCCTGCCAGTATAGCCAGTCCGCCTAAGATGGAGGATATCATCCTTATTTTTCTTAATCTCCATTTGGTTTGTCTGATTTTTCTTTCTTCCGACTCGAGAAATTCCTTTTCGCTGGTCCGCAGGTATACCATTGCCCTTTCGAAGGCAGGATCGTATTTTACTGCCCACGACAATGTGGGTTTGTTCTGATCGCGCCAGTTCAGTGCCAACTGCAGGTCAGGCTGCTTAAGCAGTCCGGCCTTCCCCTGCTGATAAAGGGATGATGATTCTGAAAGGCGGAGGTACATCTGCACTGATGCCGATTCCTCGGTAACCCATTGCCTTAGCCTGGACCAGAGAAGAATAATACTTTCGTGCGAAAGATCTATTGCCGAATTATCGTTGAGCGGAACCGAATAGTGGGGAGTAAGCAGCGATATTGAAGGATCGCGGAATTTCTCCACCACATTTATCAGTTCATCGTATTCGCACTGAACCGACGATCTGAGATCCCGTATGGTTGAAGGCAGGCGAATTCCCTTGTTATCAGGGCCGCTGCCGGTAATATTTTTAAAAAGACGTTCGCAGATCTTTTTCTCTGTCCCGTTCAGTTTTTCATATATCTCATCGGCATGTCTCGAAATGGCATCTCTTATCGTGCCTATCGCGAAGTAATCGGAAAAATCGATTGGCCGGTCCGGTTCATTGAGTTCCTTCCAGCGCATCCAGGTTCTCATCAGGGCATGCTGAAGTATCGGCAGCTGATGATCGGGGTTGCTGACCTCATCAACAAGGAGTTCAACAAGGTCGTCATCGATCTCCGCTCCTATCGTTTTTATAGGTCCGGCAATGACTTCCCGCATGGCTTCCCTGCTCATCTTCGAGACCATGTAATTGCTTCCGTTGATCAGGTTGGTGAATCCCCTGTAATGTGAGCATTCGGTTATCAGGTCCGACCTGATTGCAATGACAAGGTAGATATCGGGATTATTATGTGATACTGAATTTGTAAGAAGAGTGACGAACCTGGAAAGTTCTTTTTCGCGGTCGGGATATGACTGGAATGAAACGTCCCTGAACAGTTCCTCGAACTGGTCAATGAACAGCAAAGTCTTTCCCCTGAACCGGGGTGGTGCATTTCTGATAACTTCTCCTATCCCATCGGGGTTATCACGAAGCACTTTCAGTATCTCGCTTTGAATTTCGTCGTTCGGATCCCTTACCGGGCCGTTGCCGGACAGGGCTGATGCCAGATTTCCCAGGGGGTCGCTTCCGGGCCTGACGTTCACTATGCGCCACTGTGTTTCACCGGCTTCCGAAAGACTTTTGATCCTGGGTATCAGACCGCCCTGCACCAGTGAAGATTTTCCGCTTCCCGAGGCTCCGGTAACTGCCACAAACCTGCTTCTGAGCAGTTTGAGGAATATCTCCTCGCTCTCTCTCTCCCTACCGAAAAAAAAGTCGCTTTCTTCCGGAGTAAAGGGTCTTAAACCCGGGAAGGGACTGAACGATTCATATAATTTGTTTCCGGAAGCCATATGCTGGTAAAATTATCCTTCGTGTTTATCTATATAACGGAAAAGTTCAAAAGAACTTTCAGGAAAATTGAAGTCAAATTCGCTTATACTTTTCAGCGGGAGTACGTAGCAGTAATAGCAGGTCGATCTTATATCACGTGCCACCCTGCCCGGATCGCTCATGTCTTCATGGTTCACAAAGATTTCCGGCTCGCTGTTATCTTCTGTAAATGACCACATTATGCTGTTTGACGGTTGCGAGAAAATGCCCCGCTGGTTATTTCTGGCAAAAGACATTTTTTCGGCAAGAAACAGCAGTTCATCCTCTTTGATTTTATCGAAGCATGATACAAGGAATTTTATTTTTTCAAACAGAAGTTCCTTTTCGTTGATCTGACCGGAAACCATTCTGTCGAGGTGGGTTCTGTTCCTGTCAGGGATTCTCGATGCAGTTGAGTTGTAAAGTTCCATTGATGTTCGTGCCAGAAGTCTTGCAGCTTCTTCCCTGAGTATCTGTTCAGGACTGAAAAGAAGCGCTGCCACCGATTCCCGCAGGTTTGCATCTTCTATAAGCGTGATACACCTGAGAGTGCATGCCTTTATCCAAACCCCAAGAACATTGTAATCGCAATTTATAATATCTTCCGACAACATGGCCGGGGAAGGCAGTTCAATGGGATACCATGGACGAAGCTTTTTAAGGAGTTTTTTCCACTCGGTGTTCCGGTCAGTATTCCCATAGATCAGCGATGACAGTTCAGGAATGGGATTATTCCCGTCCTCTTCAACTTTTCCCTTGTACACAAGATGAAGGATTCTTAGAAGATAGAGTTTCCAGCGCTCATATTCCCTGGAGAGCTGGTGAGTCAGGAATTCATTTTTCCCGTCTTCCATTGCCGCAAGCATGGAAATCATCCAGGCGAGTGTCCCGAATGTCTCTGTTATAGTTGGTTTAAGCCTTTCCCTTTCGGATTTTGTCAGGATGTACCCGGATGAGAAAAGAATGTCGAGCGACATTTCCTTCACGGGTCTTGAGTTGGACAACAGTCTTTCGATAAGGAACGACATGTCGTCCGGCCTGTGGATCTCCGACATCAGTCTGAGTAACACCTTGCTTGTGTTAACATTTCCGGCGGTCTTAAGATAGCATCTGTCAATGTCCCTGACTACATCCGGTCCCAGGCTGCGCATCACGGCATAGACATCTTCTTCGATACCGCTTATATTAAGGCATTCGCATACTTCCTGTATCATATCGGTCATTCTGAACTTCCCGATAAGGAACAGGGCAAGTCTTTTCAGTTCAGGAGAGTTATCTTTCAGCAGTTTCAGTATCTCTGTGGTCTGGGGGTATCTTGAGCCGGCCAGTGTTCTCCGGGCATTTTCAGCTCTCGCGAATCCATCTGCGCGAGTGTCTTTTGCCTGAGGCATCTCATCCGCATTTTCCCACAGCGCTATCTTCCCTGCTATTTCGGAAGCCCTGTTACGAATATCATCGTCTGACTGTTCCGAAGAGGCAATTTTCCTGAGGGCAGGGAGCAGGTTTCTGTCGTTGAAAGCAAGGGCATAAACAAACAACTCTTCATAAAACCAGGGGTTTCTGATATTATCGATTACCGACAGGTCACCGGTTTCAAGATAATACAGCTTTTTTCTGAAAAGGATTTTCCCAGCAAACCTGTTTGTCAGGTTTTCCCATTCACCGCCTGAGGGATCGACTTCCATTTTTACCGGGGGTAGTATGAAATGTCTGATTCCCATAAACCTCTATTATTTAATTCAACAATCTAAATTAAGAAATTCGCCGGAATAATCACTTACCCAGCCTTTTCTTTATCAACGAAAGCAGATGAAAAAAATTTCTTCCGGCAGTATCGGTTTTTATTTCGGCCATCGAGTACCAGAGCTCACGTTCAACAAGTTTTGTCCTGATATAGGTTTCAAGTTCCTCTTTATCAATGTCTTTCAGTAACGGCCGCCCGGCGGATGACCGTGCAAGTCGTCGTGCAAGGCTTTCCGGAGTCATTCGGAGATAAACGGTAAGTCCGTTCTGCAGCATGAATTCCATATTTTCGTAAAAGCACGGAGTTCCTCCTCCCGTTGAAATGACTGTATTACCAGCTTTCGTAACTGTTCTGAGGGCTTCCGCTTCAACAGTACGGAACCAGTCTTCACCCTGTGTCTCAAATATTTCAGCAACAGGCATTCCTTTATCTTCCTCAATAAATTCATCGAGGTCGATGAATTTCCAGTTGAGGCGGGAAGCCAGTTTTTTACCCGTGGTCGTTTTACCGCTTCCCATGAATCCGATCAGAAATATCTTGTCGGGTTTTTGCATCAAAGTTCCAGCTTCATCTGTGCGGGATCCGGGGGTTTCCCCTCATGTGGCTTTTTCTCTTCTTCCTCTTCATGTTCAATCACGGCCACAGGTCTTGATTCCTTTTTCACCACAGGTTCAATTTCCTGAATGTTATCCACCATAAAGCTGGTAAGACGCTTACCTTTTGCCTTGTAGCTTTTCACTCCTATGAACTCGGCAACTTCAATTATCTCGTTGTTGCGTTCCTTGTGCTTACCCCCGAACTGGATCTCAAAACGGGGATACTCTACTTCGGTCAGGCTTACAAGCTTCGACTCAGGATCTTTATTGATGAAGCAAAGCGGGTTTTCAGATTCCTCAATAATGAATCTCTTGACATAATAGAATTTCTGTTCTGCATCCCAGTAAACGGCGGAATACACTGTTCCCGGGCGATATTTTTCTATTATCAGTATATTTTCTTCAAAATGGTTCGAAAGGTCGAATCCCGTTGTTCTGAAGTTGCCATTCTTGGTGATCACGAGTATCTTGTCGTCGGCGCTGAATTCACCGAGGAAGATACCTCTTCCATCGCTGTTCAGCCTGTATATGGCATCATCGAACCATATCTTTCTCCCTCCCAGTGTCGAAAGGCCCTTCTCCTTCAGTGTTATTTTATTAACAGCGTTTCGGGTCAGGATATTTCCCATCGTTGTTTTGCCCTTAATGGCCAGCTGGCTGAAATCAAACTCCAGAATCAGTTTTTTGATTCTTGCCTTGGGCTTGTGATGAACTTTGATCACTTCGGCTTCACCGTTGGGATTGGCGCTCAGGTACAGGATTCTTGAACCCGGAGTTCCCTTTGTCAGGTTGTATTCCTTGTCGCGGGTAAGTCCCGAAATGGCACATCTTTTGACATAGTAAGGGCCATTCCTGCCATCCTGATACACTATATTATAAATAGTACGTTCATCATTCTTCAGGAAAACCTGGGCATAGATCAGGTCGTTTCCCACGAAAACCTTATCTGCCACTTTCGTGATAAGATAGCTTCCGTCCTTTCTAATCACAAGGATATCATCAATATCGGAGCACTCACATACGAATTCATCCTTTTTGAGTCCGGTGCCAATAAAGCCTTCCTTGTAGTTAATATAGAGGCGTGCATTGTTTGCAACCACCTTTGTTACATTGATGGTGTCGAAGCTTCTGATCTCTGTTTTTCTTTCCCTTCCCTTTCCGTATTTCTTCTTTATCTGTCTGAAATAGTTTATTGCATATGGAATCAGGTTCTTAAGATGGTTTCTGACCTCTTCCATCGCGGCATCGAGCGACTTGATGTGCTCATCCGCCCTTTTGGCATCGTATTTTGATATCCGTTTTATCTTTATTTCGGTGAGCATGATGATATCATCCCTGGTGATATCTCTCATCAATCTCTTTCTGAAAGGTTTCAGGCCATCCTCTATTGTCTTTATCACTGCCTCCCAGGTTTCGCACTCTTCAATATCCCGGTAAATCCTTTCCTCGATGAAAATCTTCTCGAGCGATGACATGTGCCATTCTTCCATCAGTTCGGAAAGTCTTATCTCGAGTTCCGTTTTCAGCAGTTCAACAGTGTTGTCGGTGGAGATCTTCAGTATATCGCTGACACCCATGAACGAGGGTTTGTTGCCGGTGACCACGCATGTATTGGGCGATATGGAGCATTCGCAATCGGTTACCGCGTAAAGGGCGTCGATGGTTTTATCGGGCGAGACGCCGGGCATCAGATAGATAACTATCTCCACATTCGATGATGTGTTGTCATCAATCTTCCTGATCTTAATCTTTCCCTTATCGTTGGCCTTTATTATTGAATCGATAAGGCTCGACGTCGTTTTACCGAAAGGGATTTCGGTGATTACCAGCGTTCGCTTATCGATTTTATCTATTTTGGCTCTTACCTTTACCACCCCACCCCTTTGTCCGTCGTTGTATTTTGAAACATCTACCAGGCCTCCCGTGGGGAAATCGGGCCAGAGGACGAATTCCTTACCCTGCAGGTAAAGGATAGATGCGTCGATGATCTCGTTGAAATTATGGGGAAGTATTTTTGAAGCAAGCCCCACTGCAATTCCCTCTGCTCCCGTTGCAAGCAGAAGCGGGAATTTGACAGGGAGAGTCACGGGTTCCTTGTTCCTTCCGTCATATGAGAGTTTCCACTCGGTGGTTTTAGGGTTGAAGACCACTTCGAGAGCAAATTTCGACAGCCGCGCTTCGATATACCTGGGAGCTGCAGCACCGTCGCCGGTAAGAATATTACCCCAGTTGCCCTGGGTATCGACAAGAAGGTCCTTTTGGCCTAACTGGACAAGTGCATCTCCTATTGAAGCATCTCCATGCGGATGGAATTGCATGGTATGGCCAATAATGTTAGCCACCTTATTGAAGCGGCCGTCGTCCATTCTCTTCATGGAATGGAGGATACGCCGCTGAACGGGTTTCAGTCCGTCGTAAAGATGAGGCACTGCCCGTTCGAGAATGACGTATGAAGCGTAATCGAGGAACCAGTCCTTGTACATTCCCGACAATGCCGTCACCGAATGCATGGCAGCCGGGCTCTGAGCAATATCACCTCTCTCTTCAGGCCTGTTCATTTCAAGATCCTGATCTTCCATCCTCTTCTTATTCTGTTAAATTCTTTATACTTCCTGCTCGACGAGATCCTCCTCCACTCTCAGGTTTTCAATAATGAAATCCTGCCTGTCAGGGGTATTTTTTCCCATGTAAAACTCGAGATAGCTATGCACGGTGTCGTGTTTTTTCATCCTCACGGGTTCCAGCCTCATGTCCTTTCCTATGAAATTTTTAAACTCATCGGGAGAAATTTCCCCGAGGCCTTTGAACCTTGTTATCTCGGGCGATGGTCCCAGTGCTTTAATGGCCTTTTCCTTTTCACCCTGAGTATAGCAATATCTTGTTTCCTTTTTGTTCCTCACCCTGAAAAGCGGTGTCTGAAGAATATATACATGTCCTTTTCTGACAAGGTCGGGAAAGAACTGCAGGAAGAAGGTGAGCAGAAGCAGTCTTATATGCATCCCGTCGACATCGGCGTCGGTTGCTATTACCACATTGTTGTATCGCAGATCCTCCAGTCCGTCCTCAATGTTGAGTGCAGCCTGAAGGAGATTGAACTCTTCGTTTTCGTATACGATCTTCTTTGTAAGGCCGTAGGTATTAAGGGGTTTGCCTCTCAGGCTGAATACTGCCTGTGTTTCCACGTCGCGCGACTTGGTTATTGAACCGCTGGCGGAGTCTCCCTCGGTAATGAAGATGGTTGAATCAAGCTTGCGTGCATCGTTGCTGTTGAAGTGTATCCTGCAGTCACGCAGCTTGCGGTTATGAAGGCTTACCTTCTTTGCCCTTTCCCTGGCAAGCTTCTTGATCGAGGAGATTGCTTTTCTTTCCTTTTCGGAATCCTGAATCTTCTGATGGATGATCCTGGCAGGTTCGGGGTTTTTGTGAAGATAGTCGTCAAGCTGTTTCCTTATGAACTCGAAGATGAAATTTCTTACTGAAGGTCCTTCGGGACCCATGTCTTTCGAACCCAGTTTGGTCTTTGTCTGCGATTCAAATATAGGTTCTTCAACCTTTATGCTGATTGCAGCAATTATTGACGCCTTGATATCGGCAGGATCGAAGTCCTTCTTGTAGAAATTATTAATTGTTTTGACGAAAGCCTCCTTGAAAGCTGCAAGGTGGGTTCCGCCCTGTGTGGTATTCTGCCCGTTTACAAAGCTGTAATATTCTTCCCCGTAATGTGAACCATGGGTAAAAGCAAGTTCAATATCGTCGCCTGTAAGATGAATTATCGGATACAGGCCCTCCTTGTTCATATTTTCGTTGAGCAGGTCAACAAGGCCGTTCTTCGACTGGAATCTGGTACCGTTGAAATTGATTACAAGTCCGGTGTTCAGGTATACGTAGTTTTTAAGCATTGAATCCACGTATTCCGAGATAAAGTGGTATTGTCCGAACATTGCCTCGTCGGGCTGAAAAATAACCTCAACGCCGTTTTCTTCACTTGTCGGTTCAAGAGGAAAGTCATTTACGATCAGCCCATGTGCGAATTCACTCACCTTAACCTGTCCGTCGCGGAAGGATTTGATCACGAATTTGCCCGACAACGCGTTCACTGCCTTGACACCGACACCGTTAAGGCCTACAGATTTCTTGAAAGCCTTGGAATCGTATTTGGCGCCTGTATTCATCCTTGAAACTACTTCCGTTACTTTTCCCAGGGGAATACCTCTGCCGTAATCACGTACTCTTACCTCGTTCCCATTGATGGACACATCGATCTTCCTTCCGAAGGACATCATGAATTCATCAATTGAGTTATCCATCACCTCTTTCAGAAGAACATAAATACCGTCATCCTGCGATGAGCCGTCGCCCAGTTTTCCTATGTACATACCGGGTCTCAACCTGATATGTTCGCGCCACTCAAGAGTCTTTATATGTTCCTCTGAATATCCGACAACTGTCATTTTCCGGAATTTTTGCGCAAATATAATTAATTCGATATTAGTCGTCAGTTCTAATTTTCAACAATACGACCTGCTTTTGTTCGCTCTGAAGGCACCTCAGAAGCCGGTCTGAAATATTTCATCTGATTAATTGACTCTTAAGCCACACATCAAATGATTGTGAACAGCGCTATAGGTTGTTAATAAATGGTGGACAATCAGACAATCCCCATCTGCCTCATGAGAAAAGCAGCGTTCATCTTCCGGGTAATTCCGTCACGGAGAAGATAGTCGAAGCTGATATTTTCACCATCAATTTCGATTTCGAAGCATTTGTTCAGGACCCTTCCCGGGTGTTCCTGCTCCATTTCCCCCAGGGAGATGTCATGAGTGGCGATCAATCCTGTTCCTCCCAGCTCAAGCAGTTTTCCCAGGAATTGTTTTGAGCCAAGGCTCTTGTCAGTCGAGTTAGTACCCTTGAGTATCTCATCTAGGAGAAAAAATATGTTTTCTTCTCTTTCAAGCCTCTCTTTCAATATTTTAAGTCTCTTTAGCTCAGCATAGAAATAGGATTCATTATGGTTCAGGGAATCGACTGTCCTCATGCTTGTAAAAAGCTTTACGGGAGCAAGATTCATGCTGCGGGCGCACACCGGGGCTCCAGTCATCCCCAGTATCATGTTAACCGCAACAGTTCTTAGAAAGGTGCTCTTACCCGCCATGTTGGCGCCGGTTATAATGTAAACTATTCCCTTTTCACTGACTGAAAAATCATTGCATACCCGTGTATCGCGGGGAAGCAGGGGATGGCCCAGGGCAACTGCTTCAAACACAGGTTCCCGCTCGCTTATTGAAGGGTAGCAATAGTCGGGGTTGTTAAAGGCATAATTAGCCAGGCTGTTGAGGGCATCTGCCTTGCCGAGGAGGCTCAGCCATAAGGGAAGTCCCTGCTCTGCCGATTTCCGCCATTTTTCAAGCTTGATTATGCAGTGAAAATCCCAGAGCAGAAAACCGTTTAAAAGGAATCCTAGAATCATGTTAAGTCTGCTGTCGAACTTCCTGATCAGTCTGTCCAGATCCCTTATCTTTCCGGCAACTGACCCGCCGGCTGAGCAGAGTTTATCCTTAACTGACAGCAGTATGGCGGAATTAAAACTTTCATTTTCGAAAGCTGAAACAAGCTGTCCGAATGAAAAGAGAAAATTATGTTTTCGTGAAACCATATCATGAATCCTGTTTGTCCTGCCAAACGACAGGCCTGTCAGGCCAAGGTTGACAAGGAAAATCAGCATGAAGGCGGAAAATGGCATGATTCCTCCTATAAGCAATCCGAAGGATGCAAGCGCTGCTGCCGGGAGGATGTAGTAAGCAATCCTTTTAAACGGCGATGCAATCGAATCTTCATCTTCTCCGAGCCATTCCCTCAGACTATTTATTTCTTCATCGTCAAGAGGCTTTCCCAGTCCGCATGCCATGAATTTCTGGCGCCATTCCAGCTTCGCTGCCAGTTCCCGCACTGCTTCCTGCATTGGTAATATCTCATTTCTAAGCTTATATGGATCGAGCAGCCAGGTCACAAGCATGTTTCTACCCGAACCCGTCACTGTCCGGTTCAGATAACTGAACAGGGAAGAATTGCCGAAAAGGTCGATATCGACCGAAAAATCATGTCCCAGATCGATAAAATCCGCTCCGCCGTTGAATGGAGAAAAATCGCCGTCGAGAGCCCTGATCTCGTTTCCGTTAATCCTTATCAGGTTTTCGGCTATCGTGATCTCCGAAGTGAGATCCCCGAATATCCTGATAAGGAACAGAAATAATACTATTGCTGAAAAGAGTACGGCAGTTCCTGCGATTAGCGAATGGTTAAAAGTCAGGACCGACAGGACAGCTCCGCCAATGAAAACCAGAAGTCTGAGCAGTGATACAAGAAGATGTTTTTTCTTTAATTCCGAAAGCTCCTGTTCCTGTTCCTGCTTCAGTCCCTGGTATATTTCCCTTATCTTCTGCCGATCCATTTCAAAACATCAATGCCTTCACCCTGAAATCAGATTTCTTCCTGAAGTAATCCGGTCTTTTCGGTTCAAAATGCCATGTCCATTCTTCTGTATGTTCCGCTTCAGGCAGCTTAACCAGAACTGAAGGTTTTTCGCTTATTCTACCGGAACTTTCCGTGATTATCTCGGAGATATCGGAAATAAGGACCGACTTGTGTTTTTTCAGGAATCGCAAATGGTTTTCCTGGACCCTTTGTCTGAACCTGAGCCTGGCTTCTTCATCTCCCCCCGATCTTTTTTTAAGGAATTCAAGGGGAAGTAATTCCAGTTGAGTCATGATATTCAGTGAAATAAGCATACCCGGATCGAACTGCAGACTGAACTCAGCTACATTTATTTCGTCGGGCGATTTAAGCCTGTTGAATAAGAATACTCTTCGGGCTTTCTCCCATACTTCATGAATTAGTCCTCCTGAAATATCATCCTCGATCAGGGTAACCTTGTTCAGTTCCCTGACCTGTTCCCTGACTTCAGGCGGATGGACTATATCGATCAGGTATACTTCCGTTCCGGTGTCGGATATTTCCCTAAGTGGAAAATCGAGGAGCCAGCCGCTTCCAAGAACCGTCACCCTGGATGGCTTATATACTTTCAATGCCTTCATAATAAAAGCCCTGCAGTTGTTAAGGTGACTGTTCCAGCTTCCTTCTTCATCAAAATGATGATAAATAAGTCCTCTCTGATAGTTGTAATAACCCATTCTGTGGAGCACCCGGCGGTATGAAAGGTCGTATGCCATTTCAGGAGTTTCGTCGCATTTCGTTTAGTTCCCTGATCATAAAGTTACTAAATTTCAAGGAAAGTACATCAGGATCGGTGGTCCCGAATGAGTCGGGGTTAACCGGTTCGAAGACCTTCAGTTTAACCCTGTGGCCTGTAGTGAAAACAAGTCCGTGTTTCGGAAGAGCCTCTCCCGATCCGTCGAGTACTATCGGCAGGATAGGCACTCCGGCATCGATTGCCATCTGGAATGCACCTCTTTTAAAAAATCCTATATCCCCGGTAACCGACCTTGTGCCTTCGGGAAACATCATTACCGAGATGCCCTGCATGAGCGACCGCATCGATTTTTCCATCATTTGTTCCTTGCTGTCAGGGTTCCCCCTGTTGATAATGATGTAATCGGCCATTCTCAGGTACCATCCCACGAAAGGTACCTTCAGGTTCTCTACCTTCGAAACCCATTTCAGGTCGTAGCACAGGCAGTTAATAAACAGGATGTCAAGGATCGACTGATGATTTGATATTATAACATAAGGTACATTGCCGGATACATTCTCCTTTCCTTCGATGATCAGTTTCCATATAGGAGTAAGTCCTACAAGGATTTTGCTTTGCCGGTTAAGAAGCCGGTGGATCACCTTCCTGTTTTTATCGAATGGAAGGGTGAAAATCCAGATCAGGAAGGTGACCGGGAAAAACACAACAATCATAATCACTCCGGTCAACCATATGAAAATCGATTTCAGAGCATCCATAAGCAGTTTTCCTTACTTAAAAGAGGTTAAAGATATCAAATCCAGGGCAAAAGCCATTCTCTTTATCCAGAATTTGCCTTACATCCTCCACCATGTGCCTGCATCCCGGGAGCTTCCGGCATGCCTCTTCAAGTCCGGAATGTCCTGTTATCAAGCACTCATCTATAATTCCATCCTTCACCGACAGCTCGCATGTTACCTGTCTGTTGTCGAACATGAAGAGGTTTCTGAAGACATATGGCGGTCCAAAGGCATAATTCCAGTCCCATGTTTTGTAGCGACTTTCCGCGAGTCCGGCAATTCTTTCTTTCTCCGTCTCTGACAAGGTCGAAACGACCGCACCCGGGTAATTCCGGAGGAACCATTCCAGCATCAAATCCCTGAAACGCTCAGTACCGGCTACGTTTTTAAGTATTCCTCCAAGGTTGATAACCGGCGAGGGATTAGAAGGAACCGCCCCGGACCCGTAATTTGAAGTGTCCTTCCTGATTGAATTCCTCAGAAAATCGAGGTCGGCCTCGAACAGGAGAGTGCCATGGTGAAGAACCCTGTTCCTGAAAACATACTCGGCGTTGCCCGAGATCTTGAGCCCTCCGATCTTCAGATCGCTCTTTCCTTCAAAACGGGCGTCGATACCCAGAGAAGCAAGAAAAGAGATCACAGGCCGGGTATACTTTCTGAAATCGACCTGCCTGCCTTCAGTACTATTAAGAATAAAGCTAAAATTCAGGTTTCCGGGGTCATGGAAAACGGTTCCCCCTCCCGAGATTCTCCTTATCACCGGAATCTCATTTTCAGTTACAAACCTTGTGTTGGTTTCCCTGTGGGAAAGCTGGTGCTTTCCTATTATAAGCGACCTTTCATTGATTGAGAGGATAAAATATTCCCCGGGCGAATTCCTCATGAGGAATTCATCTGCTGCAAGGTTGAAAAAGGGATCGCCCGAAGGCATGATAATGCACTGCATTGTCTTATGTTAAACCTTCACCAGGGTTTTCCTTTCGTACAATGAGAATAACTTACAGATTCCCCATCCTATAAAGGCTCCGAGAACTGCGCCCCCCACGATATCGCCCGGGTAATGTACTCCCAGGTATATTCTGCTGTAGCTGACTGCCGAAGCCCACAGGATTATAAAAACCGTGTACCATTTTTTCCTGAATAAAAGAAGGCTCAGGAAGGCTACATTGAATGAGTTGGCCGCGTGTGATGATACGAATCCGTGGCTGCCGCCGCAGACTCCCCTGACCATGTGCACGAGTCCCTGGAGGGAAGTTTCATGGCAGGGCCGCGGCCGGGCGACGAGATCCTTGATCAGAACAGAAATACGGTCAGACAGAAAAATTGCCAGTGCAATCAATAGCAGCAGTATCCAGATCTTTTTCCCGAATTTCATTCCCATCCAAACGAGAATGGCAAGGTAAAGGGGTGCCCACACCAGCTTCATGCTGAGAAAGAACATAATGTCGTCCCAGAATGGTGAATTAGCCGAATTGAGAAATAGAAACAGCTGCTGATCAATCTGTTCCATAGGCATCAATAAGCTGTCAGCATCTTCCATATCATATCCTTCAGAGTGCTTATGCCTTCACCCGTGATAGCTGAAAAGAACACCCTGGGAAGCCGGGGCAGATCCTTTCTTAGTTCATTCCTGATCTCCTCGTCGGCCAGGTCGGCTTTTGAGATGCCGAGAAGCCTCTTTTTATCGAGAAGTTCGGGATTATACATTTTAAGTTCGTTGACAAGGATGTCATATTCATCCATGATGTTACGGCTGTCGACAGGAATGATGAACAGGAGGATAGAGTTCCTCTCGATATGCCTGAGAAATCTTATTCCCAGACCTTTGCCCTCATGCGCGCCCTCTATTATTCCCGGGATGTCGGCCATCACGAAGGATTTATCTTCGCGGTAGGATACCATTCCCAGATTAGGAACCAGGGTAGTAAAGGGATAGTCGGCAATTTTGGGTCTGGCAGCCGACACCACCGACAGGAGTGTTGATTTTCCTGCATTTGGAAAGCCCACAAGTCCGACATCGGCCAGAATTTTCAGTTCCAGAATAAAGCTGTCCTCTATACCAGGTTCTCCCGGCTGTGCGTACCTCGGAGTCTGGTTGGTAGCCGACTTGAAATGATTGTTTCCCAGTCCGCCCCTTCCTCCCCTGGCCAGGATCATTTCCTCGTCATGACCGGTTATCTCGAAAAGAATTTCCCCTGTACTTTCCTTTTTTGCTATAGTGCCGAGAGGCACCTCGATAACAACGTCGTTTCCGTCGGCCCCGGTGGAGAGCTGCTGCCCTCCCGGGCCGCCGTTACCCGCGAATATATGCCGTTTGTACCTCAGATGCAGGAGAGTCCACATCTGGCTGTTTCCCTTCAGTATTATATGGCCTCCCCTTCCTCCGTCGCCTCCGTCAGGTCCGCCCTTCGGCATGAATTTCTCTCTCCGAAGATGGGCGGATCCGGGACCTCCGTTGCCCGAGCGGCAATAAATCTTCACATAGTCGACGAAGTTAGAGCCTGCCATTACTGTTTAATATGTTCCCTGACAAGTAAGCTAAGGCGTTCGAAGATGTCCTCGATCGATCCCACTCCGTTCAAAGGCTGGTAAATGCCTCTTTTCCTGCAGTAATCTATTATGGGTTCTGTCTTGGCCTTGTAAACATCGATCCTGTTTTCGATCACGGCCGGGTCCTTGTCGTCGGGACGGCCTGAAAGCTCAGCCCTGAGGATCAGTCTCTTCACCAGTTCGTCATGATCAACGTCGAGCACCAGCATGCTGTCGATCTTCATTCCTCTTTCATTAAGCATTTGTTCGAGAGCTTCTGTCTGGGCAACAGTACGGGGAAATCCGTCAAACAGGAAACCTGCGGTATCCTTTGCTCCGTCGATTTTGGCCGCGATCATTTCGATAACGACCTCATCGGGAACAAGCTCGCCTTTTGACATTATTGCACTCATTTTCTTTCCGAGTTCGGTTCCGGCTGCAATTTCAGCGCGGAGCATGTCGCCGGTTGAAAGATGTGTTAGGTTGAATTTCTCAGCCAGTCTTACCGACTGAGTTCCCTTACCTGATCCGGGAGGACCAAAAATCAAAAAATTAACCATAGGTATTATTTTTATTTAAATAAGTTTGAAAATATAATCACTGAACAAGTGAATACACTGAAGGCAGGTTTCTTCCCTCTCCATTGTAATCGAGACCGTAGCCAACCACGAATTCATTCGGTATCTCGAAGCCCACATAGTCTATAGTAATGTTTTTACTGTAGGATTCGGGCTTGAGCAAAAGAGTCAGAATACTGATCTCCTTTACATCACGTATTATCAGGTTATCGACCGTATGCTCGAGCGTGACTCCGGTATCGACGATGTCCTCAACAATGATAACCGATTTGCCCTTCAGGTTTTCGTTCCAGCCAATCAGTTCCCTTATCTCACCCGTCGAGCTTGTACCCGTGTATGATGCCAGTTTAATAAAAGTGATTCTTGCTTTCAGGCGGATTCTTCTGAAAATGTCGGCTGCAAATATGAACGACCCGTTCAGCACTCCGACAAAGATAACCTCCTTGCCTGCAAAATCGGAATTAATCCGTTCGGCAAGCTCAATGACCTTGTTGTTAATAACATCCTCAGGGATGTATTCCCTGAATTTCTTGTCGAGAATCTGTATTTCGGTGTTTGTCATGATCCGGTAATCTGCTTAAAATACCCCTGCGAAAATATGAAAATAATAACTTATTTTTGTACTCATCAGTAAGTTAAATGAAAATAATAAGATGGAGCCAGTTGTCAGTATAATAATGGGGAGCACATCCGACCTGCCCGTAATGGAGAAAGCTGCTCAGGTACTCAACGATTTCAGTATTCCCTTTGAGATAAATGCCCTTTCAGCTCACCGCACTCCCGAAGAAGTTGAACTTTTTGCAAAAGGAGCTGCCTCAAGAGGCATAAAAGTAATAATCGCGGCTGCAGGGATGGCTGCTCACCTTCCCGGAGTCATTGCCGCCATGACTCCCCTTCCCGTAATAGGAGTTCCGGTAAAAGCTTCTCTTGAAGGACTGGATTCAATGCTTTCTATTATTCAGATGCCTCCGGGGATACCGGTGGCGACGGTCGGCATCAATGCCGCCCAGAATGCAGGCATACTGGCGGCACAGATCATCGGTACAGGCGATCCGGCTGTAATGGAAGCTGTTGTCAGATTCAAGGAAGGTCTCAAAAAGAAGATTATTGAGGCAAACGAGGAACTGAAGAAGATCAAATACCCGTACAAGACCAACTGATTTTTATAAGTTTTCTTTTTAATCACAGGGAGTAGAGAAAAGAGGATTCCAAAAAAAATCACCATTCCTGTGCCTGTTTTCAGAAATATTGCATAAATTGTGTCAGTAAAATGAAACAGTTTGTACTCGCTGCACAAGATATCTGTTTCGGTGATTTTTATTTTTCTCTTTTCCTCAGCCTCCGGCAGTGATCCTTATTTTCCTGCCGCGGGAGCTGTAGAAACAGGGATGGGATGGTCGTGCGTCATGAAACCGGGATTCTGGTCCTCCTTCCATAATCAGGCTCTTCTGCCCTTCAACCCGTCGGCCGCTGCCGGAATAAATTACCATAACAGATTTGGCATCAGTGAGCTGGCAACAAAGACGGCGGCCATTGTCGTTCCTCTCGAGAATGCCGGTCTTGGTTTGATCTACAGTCATTTCGGCTACCGCGATCTGGCAAGGCATTCGGCCGGTCTGGCCTGCGGCCTCAGGCTTTCTGAAAAAATCTCCGGCGGAATACAGGCAGATTTCTTCGCCGAGAAAACGGCCGGCGAATACAGGGAAAGAAGGTCATTGTCGTTCGAGGCCGGATTGCACATAAGATTATCCGAGCAGGCAAGCCTGGGAATCCATGTTTTCAATCCGGTTCCGGAGACACTCAGGCACGACCGTCTTCCTTCGTCGTTAAGGGTTGGAGCCGGACTGATACTGAGCAGTGAACTGAAGGTCTCCGCCGAAACGGAAATGTCGACTGAAGGAGGACCGGACATCAGGGCGGGCTTTGAATATGATCCTGTGCGCAATATGAGTCTCAGGGGCGGATTCAGCAGCACGGGAAACTGCTTCTGTTTCGGTGTCGGATACGAATTAAAGCCCGTTCAGATCGATCTCGGATTCAGCACACACGACAGGCTGGGGATATCAACTGCCGTTTCGCTCATATTTTCATTCAGATGAGACGGATGAAAGCACGGGTGATTATATCAGTATTGCTGATCTCGGTAAGAGCGGTTTACCCTCAGGAGGATAAGATCCCCGGTGTCATTACGGAGATAGCAGAGGAGTTGTCGGAGTATGACACGGATGCTGATGCGGCAGGCGAATATGCCCTGAGGCTGTTTGAACTCTCTGAAAAGCCTGTAAGGATCAATACGGCTGACGAGCAGGAATTGTCAAGGTTGTTTTTCCTTACCGACTTCCAGGTAAAGGCCCTGACTGATTACATCCGCGAGACTGGAACTGTCTATACGGTTTATGAAATTGCTGCAGTTCCGGGTTTCAGTGCATCGCTGGCACGAATGGTTGCTCCCTTTGTATCGCTGACGGATGACAAGCAGGAAACCGAAAAACCCTTAAGGCTGAGAAACAATATACTTACCAATTTTACTGTCAGGCATCCTGCAGCTGACACTTCGGCTCCGGGCGGATCGTGGAAGATGCTGGCCAGGTACAGGTTCAGTGCAGGACAGTTTTCAGGCAACATAACGACAGAAAAAGATGCCGGGGAAAAACTCTTCCCGGGGAAAAAGCCTGTTCCGGACTTTCTTTCCGCGAGTCTGCTCTGGGAGGGAAAAGGATTTGTAAGGAAGGTAATAGTTGGCGATTTCGGAGCAAGGTACGGTTTGGGCACGGGAATAAACACCGGTCTAAGGATGGGATTTTCGCTGACGCAGACAGGTTATCTGTCGGGAGGTGATGATATAAGACCCTACACTTCAACGGATGAGAATCTATTCTTCAGGGGAGCTGCCGTTCAGCTTCGCGGCGGAAAAACTGGCATGAGTATTTTCTGGTCGCGGAACCGGATTGATGCCTCTACTGATACCACGGGCAATCCGGAACAGGTAAGCATTAAAAACTTCCAGCGGACAGGGCTTCATACAACGGCGTCATCGCTGGCCTCAAAGGATGCAGTTACCGAAACTTCATACGGAATAAGCCTTACGACTGATATCAAATCATTAAGGCTTAACCTGCTCTGGTCACAAAACAGCTTTTCCATTCCGGTTATGAACAACGATCCTTCTCTTCGGGAGCTGTATGACTTCAGCGGGAGGATCAACCAGATTGCCACTGCCGGTTACAGGTACATGCCGGGAAAGTTGCTTTTGTACGGCGAAATAGCATTTAACTCTGAAAAAAGGAAGGCATTTGTCCAGGGTTTATCGTTCAGGCCTTCCGACAGGTTATCGATAAACATGGCCTACAGTCATTATGATCCGGGCTTTACCAGTTTCCATGGCAAGGGGTTGTTCAGCAGTTCATCGGGTGACAACTCCAGGGGTCTCTTCGGCAATTTCACTTTTGAGGCTGCCAGGCACCTGTTCCTGAGCGCCGGCGTTGACCTGAAATTTCATCCCTGGCTAAAGTACAGGTGCTCCGCCCCGTCATACACCGCAAGAAGAGAACTCAGGCTAAGCTACCTCCCCTCCGAAAGAATGTCATTTGAAGCTGTTTACAGTCAGAGGCAATCGATGAACGACCGGAGTGAATCGAATGGTGTAAAGAAACAGTATGATTTTAAAACATCATTGTTAAAGTTATCATTCCGTTACCTGCCTTCCGAAAATCTTACTCTGACAACCAGGATAGATCGTAAATGGGTAATCCATTCAGGTTCAGGAGGAATAACAATGCTTCAGGATGTCAGCTGGCGGATAAGGGCATTGCCGGCAACAGTGTGGTTCAGGCACTGCATTGTGAGAACCAGTGACTGGGATTCAAGGATCTATGCATACGAGAACGATCTGGTTCACAGCTTCAGCATTCCTGCCTTATGGGGCCACGGGAGCCGGAGCTATGTAATGGTCTCCGTGAAGCCTTCGGAGTATTCCGATATCAGGATCAAGTTTGCCTTCGGGAATTCATCCGGTTCCAAAGAAGGTAAAAACACAGGCGAACTGAAAATTCAGGCAAGGGTCAGATTCTAAGATGCGCGATTGTCAGCACTTTTCCCTGCCGGTTTTATATCCCTTATATTCAGCTGAAGATTACGCTTTCCCCTGAATTCGTTCATCTCTATTGAATAACAGACGTCGAATGGCTTTCCGGTTTTTATATCATCGTAGTGTTCAGCCAGGCCGAATGCAATGGCGGGAAAACTGAGACTGCCTGTTGATTCATGGCACAGGTCGAGCTTGAGATGTTCGCCGCTTGAACCTACCATGCGTCCGCTTCCGGTGTCGTACACATTCCGCGAAACGAATACCGGCGACATATTTTCAGGTCCGAATGGCTGGAACATGTTCAGAAAACCGTAGAAGTCAACAGTTATCTCGGAGAATGAGAGTTCGGAGTCGATGAGTACCCTGGGCATAAGCTGATCCTCGCTGATCGTTTCACTCACATATTGTTCAAACCTTTCGATGAAAGGAGTGATGTTTTCTTTTTTAAGGGTAAGACCTGCGGCGAACATATGACCGCCGAAGCTTTCGAGCAGGTCGCTGCATGCTTCGATCGCCTGATAAAGGTCATAACCCTGTACCGAGCGTGCCGAGCCGGTTGCAAAGCCGTTCGATTCGGTAAGTATCACTGTTGGCCTGTAGTAGATCTCGATTAGCCGTGATGCCACTATTCCTATTACTCCCTTTTTCCATGAGGGATTGTAAAGAACCGTTGTTTTGGCATTCAGCCGGCGCTGATCTCCCGAGATCATCCTCATGGCCTGAGTGGTTATTGACCTGTCGACAGATCTCCTTTCTATATTGAAATTGTTTATCTCCTTGCTTATTCCGGTTGCTTTCCGGGTGTCGTTCGCGACGAGCAGTTCAACGGCTTTTCTTCCGGATTCCATTCTTCCCGCCGCGTTTATCCTGGGGCCGATCTTGAAAACCACATCCTCGATTGTGAGGGTGCGGTTCACTTCCGCCTCACGGATTATCTCCCTTAGTCCGGTCCGGGGGGCATCATTCAGCTGTTTCATGCCGAAATAGGCCAACACCCTGTTTTCTCCCGTAACAGGCACTATGTCGGAAGCTATGCTCACGGCCACCAGGTCGAGATATCCGCTTATATCACTGAATGGTATGTTATGGATCTTTGCATAGGCCTGTATGAGTTTGAAACCCACACCGCATCCCGAGAGTTCCTTGTATGGATAGCTGCATCCCGTTTGTTTGGGATCAAGAACAGCAACGGCGTCCGGAATTTCGTCGCCCGGGTAATGATGGTCGCAGATAATGACATCTATTCCCTTCGACCGGGCATATTTCACTTTATGGACAGCCTTGATACCGCAATCGAGAGTGATCATCAATTTGCAATTCATATCCTGGGCAAAATCAATTGCCATAAGCGATACACCGTAACCCTCCTTATAGCGGTCGGGAATATAGTATTCCACATTTGAATACTGTTCCCTGAGGAAGGAATACACAAGGGCTACAGCCGTGGTTCCGTCAACATCGTAATCGCCGTAAACCAATATCTTCTCATTCTTGTTTATTGCTGTCGAAATCCTTTCCACAGCAATTGTCATCCCCTTCATCATAAAGGGGTCGTGGAGGTATTCCAGGTTAGGTTCAAAAAAAACCTTTGCCTCTTCGGAGGTCGTAATTCCTCTCTGTACCATAAGGTTGGCAATGGTTTCCGATATGTTTTCAACATCTGCAAGCTGCCTGACAACCGCCGGATCACCCTTCTCCTTTATCACCCATTTTTTATTCATTCTCTTTCAATTTATCCATTTAAGGTCAAAAACCTCCCGGAGGTTCTGCTTTACAAGCAATTTAACATGCTCAATATCCTGTTTCCCACCAAGTTCCTTCTCAAGCGAAGTAACACCCTTATCTGTATAGCCGCATGGATTAATATAGTCAAAATATGTCAGATCGGTATTGACATTGAAGGCAAAACCATGCATCGTCACATATTTGCTTGCCCTTACTCCAATGGCACAAATCTTCATTGGCCGTTTCCCCTGTTCCGCGTTGAGCCATACACCTGTGGCGCCTTTAATTCGTGATGCGCTGATGCCAAAGGAACCAAGCGTAACAATTACAGCTTCTTCGAGCCTGCCGATATACTCGCGCAAGCCTATACCTATTTCTTCAAGGTCGAAAATGGGATAAGCGACTATTTGTCCCGGCCCGTGATAGGTAACATCTCCTCCCCTGTTTGTCCGGAAGAATTCCGCATCCCTTGCCTGAAGCTGGATATGGTCGATCAGCAGGTTATTCTCCGATCCGCTCTTACCCAGGGTATAAACATGAGGATGTTCTACAAGGATAAGTACTCCGGGCTGAGCCGGACCGGCGGCGGGATTGCTTTCCTGAAGGCCGGTCTTTCTGTTGATTATCTTTCTGAAAACATTCTCCTGAAAATCCCAGGCTTCTTTGTAGCTTTTTACTCCAATATCCTGATATAAAACACTATAACTCAATTAGAAAAAATCTGTTAATGCATTACAATATAGTTATTTTTAATTATGGTTCATCTGTTTCTCAGAATGAAAAGATGACCTTACAAGGGGATGGCTTTCAACATAACTGAAACCTTCAGCCAATGCCATCTTCCTGTATTCATCGAATTTACCGGGGGTGACAAAGCTTACGGCCTCCATGTGATCCATGGTGGGCTGAAGGTATTGTCCTATTGTCAGTATGCTGCAACCGGCCTCACGAAGATCCTTAATTGTATCAGCCACCTCCTGATCGGTTTCTCCAAGTCCGACCATAAAGCCTGATTTGGTTCTCACTCCGTTTTCAGAAAGGATTCTGAGAACCTTCAGGCTGGTATCATAACGGGCTTTTGTCCTGATAAGCGGAGTAAGCCTTCTTACCGTTTCTATGTTGTGGGAGATGATGTCGGGGGAAGAATCAGTTACAAGCTTTATGTAAGCTTCCACACCGTCGAAATCGGGTATAAGCGTTTCCATTGTTATTCCCGGGTTTTCCTGTTTTATCATCCTGATTGTTTCGGCCCAGAATGATGAGCCCCGGTCGGGAAGGTCATCGCGGTCGACTGAGGTAATAACGCAATGTTTCAGCCCTAACAATCTGATTCCGGCAGCGAGGCGTGCCGGTTCTTCCGGATCGGGAGGAAGCGGTTTGCCTGTTCGTGTTGCACAGAACCTGCAGGCCCTGGTGCAAATATCTCCCAGGATCATAAAGGTGGCAGTGCCGGCGTTCCAGCATTCGCCTATGTTGGGGCAGTTACCGCTGCTGCAGATGGTGTGGAGCTTGTTATTCTCCACTATCCTCTTCACCCTGGAATAGTTTTCCCCGCTTGCCCTCTGCATTTTCAGCCATTCCGGCAATCTTCTCCCCGTTTGCATATCTAAATAATGAATTACAAATTTACTAAAAATAGTTGAGTTGTTTCCAGGTCCCTTTTGCAGGAGCCTGTTTTATCGTTCAGCACCGGGCGGGCGGGAATACTGCATCTGATATTTTAAAATGCCGGCATTGAAACAACAAAAAAAACTATATTTGTTAAGTAACAATTCTAACCAAAAATCATATAAAAAAGCTAATATGTCAGAGAACGATTTCATGATCAACAAAAACTATCAGACAGTCATCGGTGACATGCCCAAAGTAGGGATTCGTCCGGTGATAGATGCCCGCGAAAGGGGAGTAAGAGAGTCGCTTGAAGAGCAGACCATGGGGATGGCCAGATCCGCGGCCGCCCTGATCAGCAATAACCTGAGGTACCCGAACGGGGAGCCTGTCGAATGTGTCATTTCCGACACCACTATCGGACGAGTGGCACAGGCTGCAGCCTGTGCAGAGAAATTCAGAAAAAGCGGGGTGGGTCTGACCCTTACGGTAACTCCATGCTGGTGCTATGGAAGCGAAACTATTGATAGTGATCCGCTCATGCCCAAAACCGTTTGGGGATTCAATGGCACCGAAAGGCCGGGTGCTGTTTATCTTGCGGCAGCGCTGGCCGGGCATGCCATGAAGGGACTTCCGGCATTCGGTATTTACGGACGGGATGTTCAGGATGCGGGCGACAGGAATATACCTCAGGATGTTTCGGAGAAAATACTCCGCTTTGTCAGAGCAGCTTTGCCTGTAGCCTTCATGAAAGGCAAGTCGTATCTGTCGATGGGTTCGGTTTCAATGGGAATTGCCGGTTCAATAGTAAGGGATGATTTCTTTCAGGAATACCTGGGGATGAGGAACGAATATGTTGATATGAGCGAATTTGTACGCAGGATCAATGAAGAGATCTATGACGGGGAAGAATACTCCAGAGCGCTGGCCTGGACAAAAAAATACTGCAGGGAAGGCAAGGATTACAATGAAAAGCCCTCATCGAGGCAGAGGAAAGACCAGGAATGGGAGATTGTCGTTAAAATGGCCCTGATAGCCCGCGACCTCATGGTCGGGAATCCGGTATTGAAAAAGCTTGGCTTTGGTGAGGAATCGCTTGGTCACAATGCCATACTTGCTGGCTTCCAGGGGCAGCGTCAGTGGACTGACCACATGCCCAACGGCGATTTCATGGAGGCTATATTATGTTCCTCCTTCGACTGGAACGGAACAAGGCCGCCCTACCTCGTTGCAACGGAAAATGATGCCATGAACGGAGTGCCGATGCTTTTCGGCTATCTTCTTACAAACACGGCCCAGATGTTCTCTGATATCCGGACATACTGGAGCGCCGCCGCCATTGAAAGGGTTACAGGCATGAAACCCGGCGGGCTTGCAGCAAACGGTATCATTCACCTTATTAATTCAGGAGCTTCCGCACTTGATTTCTCAGGAAAAGAACGACGAAACGGAGAAGCCTGTATAAAGCCTTTCTGGGAAATTACCCCCGAAGATGCGGTTGCCTGCCTTGATGCAACCCAATGGTCGCCGGGTAGCAAAGGATATTTCAGGGGAGGAGGCTTTTCATCGCAATTCACCACCGTCGATGTGATGCCGCTTACCATTTCGAGAGTTAACCTGGTCAAAGGACTGGGACCGGTGATGCAGATAGCCGAAGGATGGACGGTTGATCTTCCTGAAAAAATGAACAAGATACTCACCGACCGGACCGATCCCGGATGGCCGACCACATGGTTTACACCCAGACTCACCGGAAAGGGCCCCTTCACCGATGTATATTCGGTAATGGCAAACTGGGGAGCCAATCATTCATCTTCCAGCTACGGCCATATCGGAGCCGACCTGATAACGCTTGCTTCCCTGCTGAGAATCCCGGTTTGCATGCACAACGTAGCTGAGGATATGATCTTCAGACCGGCATCATGGAATGCTTTCGGAATGGACAAGGAAGGATCGGATTACAGGGCATGCAAAAGTTACGGTCCCCTTTACGGATAATGTTTATCCCGAACGCATCCTGAATTGAAAGTCAAGGTTTCAACACTTATAGACAATGGAAACACCTCCTGAGGAAAGGAAGCTTGTAATCAGTCGCGAGAACCTGAAAAACCTGAATACCATAAGGATATGGACCACGTTCCTTTCGGTACTTGGCTTCATACTTATCGGCCTGTTCATCATTGCCGGGATTGCCACAGGCATGTTCCTTACAACATTCAGCACAACGAAGGCAAGCCTGGGCATCCCCGAATCGATGGTGGTTCTTCTTCTTTTCGTGGCCGGAGCAATATCCCTTTTTCCGGTGTTATATCTTTTCCGTTTTTCAAAAAACATCAGGGATGCCGTTCAGAACAATGACCAGCAAAAGCTTGACAGTGGAATAAAGAATCTGAAGAAGTATTTCACTTTTATCGGGATCCTGGTCATAATAGCCCTTGCCGCCTATGCCCTGGGCCTGATCTATGCCGGGGCATCAATGTCATTTCTAAAGGGAGCCTGACAGATGCAGCGCGATACGGCAATTGTCTTTGACTGCGGGGCAACGAACATAAGGGTTATTGCGATTGATGCCCGTGGCAGCATCATCGCCTCGGAATCATTTCCCAACGCTACCCGGCCCGATCCCTTTTATCCGGCATACCGTATCTGGGATACGGATGAAATATGGGAAAAGATGTGTATGGCATCACGGAAGGTGATGGGAACGATCAGACCTGAAAGAATAGCCGGAGTAA
>JAAYQC010000098.1 GCA_012519515.1 Bacteroidales bacterium
AACTTCTCAGCTTTATTCCTGGTTTGATTTCTGCGGTTATGAATGTTGATTCTGACAAAATCCATTACCTCGTCCCGGTCTTTACAGTTATATTTGAGTTAAAATCTTTTAATACCCTCTTCCCAGTAGATCCTGTTATATGTGGAGCTGCCTGATAACATTATACAAACCAGACCAGATACAATGACCAGGTTTGGTACACCGAATTTGATTTGCTTTTTAATTTCAGCGAATTACATCATCATCTGACACGGATAAAATACTCATTATAGTACTCCCAACCTCCATCATGTTTTATTGCAAGAGTATCATGTTGAAACCAATACTGATAAGTGAAGCTCCATTCATCTCCACCATCCTCTTTCCCAAAAATTGTAACAGAGGTATTTGTCGCTGAATAATTACACCTGGATATTTCGTTTTCATTTAAGTCATATTGAATTCTTATATTGTCCATAGTATATTCTTCAAATCTTTGGTCTTCGTCAGGGATGTCGTAATCACCACCAGCCATTATATCATAACCTTTTACAAGCCTCCATTTCCCAATAAGAATATCATTGTTTTCTTTCCCGCATGATAGAAAAATTATTGATGCCAAAATCATCAGAGCAGCCTTTTTCATAGTATTATGTATATAAGCTTAATCGTTATGTGCATCAGGGCCTTAAAAAGGTTAAAGCCTAATTACACTATGGATAATTACACAAAAATCGTTCCATATTTCAGCATTACTGCATCAGTGTTCATCTGTATGCCAAATTCGCACTTTTTTATGAATGGGCTGGATATTATTTTTATGATTTTCATAGTCTGAGGAAATATTCATGTTTGCTATCAGTGATATGTTCATAATGAAAACGGTTGAGTGTATGAAGCGTGGCAGTTTTTGTCAAAATTATTATCGTTTCAGGTAAAGAATTTATCGAATAACAATAACTGGCTTATTATTATTCGACAAAAATTCGTGTGAATTTAACCTTCTTAAACATAAGGTGTAATACGCTCAAGATTCCAGGACATATTTTCAACCGCATAACACGTTTTATTTTAATTGGTTCTATTCGTCTCCGAGAAGAATATAGCTATTAGAATCCTGGCATTAAATGAATTATCTGAAAACCTATTATTGCTGACGCTTCGGTTATAAGTACATTTCCTTTGAGTCACCGCGGCGCGTATTTTCGCACTCCTGGTGTAGAGGACCAATTGCATATACCGACCTGTCAGGGCGTCGTTGCCAGCCTGACAGCGGGAAGAATCTCTTGCAGCGAGCAATTATCTATTCTACAGATAATTGCTTAAGCCTGGTTGAATATTATAGGCTATGTCAAGAAGTTGCTTTCCTACATATGGTTTGAAATGGAGAGCATCGTAGAAATTGGATTTCTCATCCGAGATACTGTTGATTCCTGTAAAATCAAAGACATGATCGGCACCAAGGATAGACCGGAGAATTTCCAGATCGTCTTTATTAAAAGAAAGCTGTTGGTAGTTGGGTGATATGATAAATTTATAGTCCGTACCGTGTTTTACAAATATGCTTTTTATCTCTTTCAGCATTTCAATATGATCATTGGTTATTTGTTGCCTGTATTCGCACTCTTTTCCGCTTCTTTCAGGAAATCTGTCCTGCCGTATTTCGTAATATCTTAATGAATCAGTATTGAGTTCCTCCTGAATGCTGAAATTTACATATTCGTTTGTAACAAGATCAATATACGACCTTTCATTCAGCAAACAATCAGACATGTAAGGTTTGAACTCATTCGTTAAACCATACACTACCATGGATCGGACTAAATTAACATCAAATATCTTCAGCAAATTCAAATACTGAAAATTGCACCACGAAGAACGGTATATCCGGGGATGCTTAACAAAAAGAACATTTTCTTTATCCAGTTTGTCAAAAGCATAATTATAATCTATCACGAATACCGCATTATCAATCCTGTCATTCATATGATCAATATACTTTATCTTGGACCAGATCCCAATTATATTTTCACGCGAGGCATCGAATGAAAAGACTTTTGCTGCATCCGGAAGATATGTCATCCACATACTGGGACGAACAAACAAGGCTGTTGATGAGCCGAATATAAATGAATTATATTTTTCCTTTTCCCTGTTCCTCATATAAACCTCTGACGAAACATAATCACGGTTTTTGGGTATGTGTGACCTCCTGTTAAAATCATCATACTTGAAAATGACCATGAATGGATCTATAGCGATATAGACCACGAGATATACCAGGAAAGGCGCCAGAAAAACCAATGTTTTTTTTATGTATCCTAACAGAGACCTCATTTTAATTAAAACATTTCATAAATAAATGATGCATTACCATCTAACTGGGTAAGAATCAGAAATAACCCTGCGTAATAAACAATTATTCTGACAGCCTTATTATTTACCCATAACATATGGATCTTTCTGTAGACTGAATTAAAATCATTCTGTAAAACTTCATATAATAGGAAAATAACCACTAAAGCCATGCTAAAAAGTAATGACTTGTTCAACAAGCTTATCTTTTGTATTTCAAGAGGACTGGAAATCTCCGAAAAGACCCGCCAAACTGATGGCAGGTCAGGAGCGAAGAAGAAAGTAAGGGATAATGCATAAAAGCAATAGGTAAACAGCCTTCCTGCCAACTGCCGGGAATAGCCCGGGATCAGTGAAAAAAGTTTATTCCGGAAATTTTTGGTTCTGAATTCATAGTATATAGCTAAAGCCTGTAAAACACCCAGTACCATAAAATTCCACCCGGCCCCGTGCCATATTCCAAATAAAATCCATGTCAGGAAAACAGCAATCACTGTAGCTTTTCCCTTGAGCCTTCTTAATCTGAAACTTGTTTGTTTGAAAACATAATCGTTAAACCAGGAAGAAAGTGAAATATGAAATCTGCGCCAAAATATTGTCATATTCTCTGAAAGAAAAGGTTTGTTAAAGTTTGGAGAAAGCTTTATTCCAAACGCCCTTGCAAATCCGAGAGCAATATCTGTATAACCTGAGAAGTCGAAATAAAGATATAATGGCTGTAACAGGATAAGCGCAATTATCTGATAACCCATATAATCATCAGTACAGGAATAAAGTTGAGATATCGAATTGCCAAGATGGTTCGCGATGATTATTTTCTTAAAAAAGCCCAGCAACGCCAATCTGAACCCTTCAGTAATGTTTGAAGAGTTAAATTCATTTTTAAGTGGAAATTGCTGCAGAAATAGATTTGATCTCTCAATAGGACCTGAAATAAATTTTGGAAAGAATATGATATAAAGAAAGAAGCGTAGAAAATTCTTCTCCGGTTTTTCCCAACCCATCTTTACATTTATGAGATAACCTATGCCCTGAAGTGTATAATAGGACATTCCAATTGGTATTATAATGCTTGATAATACAGATACCTTAATATCTATGCCAAACAACTCCAGTATTGGATCGATTGCAAAAGACGCATACCGGATCAATATCAATTGGGTTAAATTTAAAACAATGCCCAGGCGAAATAATGCTTTTTTGGACGGATGAGAGGGTAATTTTTGTGCAATGAAAAAGTTTAACGCCGCATAAACTGCAAGATAAACCGGGAGGTAAATGTCATAAGTAGCACAGAATAAACAACTCAGTATGACAAGATAAGCCACCCTGAATCTGAAAGGCAGAAAATAATATATAAAAACTGACACAATTGCCCAAAATGCAAACTTCAAAGAGGCTATATCCACTTGTTCAATACTTTTTACACTCTAATAATAAATCGAACTTATCAATCACAATAATGGATTGTGATAAAAACAGGTCTGTCATTGACAAAAGTTTTCTTTTCTAATTGAGTACTGTTAATTATATTAATATAACATTAATTATTCGTTTTGAACGAAAGTACCGTAAATATCAAAACTTAAACAATTGTTTATTTCCCTAATCAAAATATTCAACAATTATAACTCCGGTTAAGCAGATTTTAGTGTATTGCTCAAGTAATTAGTTTCTCCATGTAAACAGATAATACGGGGTCTCATAAACCCAGGCATGAATTATTCAAGCCGGCAACAATGATTGAGCAGACCGGTTTAAAGTCTGTCTGCAGACCGTTATGATTATTTTTTCTATTTTTGTAAATATCAATTCACCCCAAATGGATAAAGAAAGAACTATACGGGGCATTGAGATTCTGGTAAGCTCTGCCCTATTTTTGATAATCATCTATGCATTATACCTCAGGTTTCTGCCCGATGAAGAAACCTTTCAGCAACTTGTCAGGGAAGATGGATTTGTTGAATACACGACCGTGGTTTTTCTGCTTTTCGCATGTATAATCTGCATCTGGCGGGCATTCTCCTACCGGTCTGTAAAGAATAACCTGGGTGTGCTGACATGGGCTCTGCTGGCTTTCCTTTTTTTCTTTGCCGCCGGTGATGAAATCAGCTGGGGACAAAGGATATTCGGAATCGAAAGCAGCGAATTTTTTCTCAAGCACAACAAGCAGGCAGAAACAAACCTGCATAACCTGGTTATTGGCGGACACAGCGTCAACAAGATAATTTTTTCGCGTCTGCTGTTCCTTGTTCTCAGCATTTATTTTTTGTTCTGGAAGCCGCTGGTACTGAAAGTGCCTGCAATAAGAAAGCTAAATGACAAATTCTGCGTGCCTCTTCCCCGGCTTCACCATATCATTGTCATCGTTGCAGTTACCCTGATGATACTTCTTATCGGGATGTACCGCGACAGTGAGCTTCACGAGCTTTCATTCGCCATGATCTTCTTCCTGATTTTTCTGAACCCTGCAAAGCTTCCTGGCGAGGAATCACAGCACGGGGCGGTTGATTCTTAAAAGCTCCTCCGGCTGTTTCACGAAATAATCCGCTATTGATTTCCTCCCTGATTTTTTGTATATTTATAGTTTGTCAGTTTCACAACGGGTAAGAAAGAACTTTCAGGCTATTTATTTGTTTATTGGCTGAATACCAGAAAAATTATTCCGCGGATATATGAAAATACAATATTTCTTAACGCTGACAGTAGTTTCGATGATGTTTCTTCTTTCCGAAACTTATGGACAGGGCGCTTCCGGAGTCAAATCTCTTGCCCGGCAGGAAAGGGCTGCGGATATAAGATCCACGGTCGAACTTGCCCGGTCGATGACCAATGTAAATTACACCGACATGTACGACAGGAGTCTGCTTATGTATGCAGCTTCCAAGGGCTACGCGAGGGCATGCAGGATATTGCTTCGCAGGGGAGCCGATCCCAACATACAGGCAATCGACGGCGCCACCTCGGGCATGTTTGCCGCCTATAACGGTCACGACAAGATTGTAAAAATGATGCTTGAAAGGGGATTTGATCCTGACATCAAGGCACTTGACGGGACAAATGCCTTAATGATGGCATCGCAGAACGGTTACCCCGAAGTTGCCAGGATGCTTATTGCCAGGGGAGCGAGGCCCGACCTTCAGGCAGCCGACGGTTATACAGCGCTGATGCTTGCATCGCAGAACGGGCATGAAGAGATAGTCAGCCTGCTTCTTGAAAACGGTGCAGATCCCGATATGCAGGATTTCAGGAACGGGACTACTGCATTGATCCAGGCATCACTCTTCGGGAACACCTATGCTGCAATGCTTCTTCTTGACAGCAACGCAGATGTAAACCTGAGCGACAACAGCGGGACTACCGCCCTGATGACGGCTGCCATGCTCGGACAAACCGACTATGCAAAAATGCTTATTGCCTACGGCGCTGATATAAACATTAAATCGTCCGACGGATCAAACGCCCTCTTTCTGGCAGCGATGAACGGCCATACTCCCATAGTACAAACCCTTCTTGAAAGGGGTGCCCGGCCCGATTCGCTCGACACTGACGGCACAAGGGCGCTTGTCATAACAGCAAGAGACGAAATAGCCGACAGCATCAACAAAAAACTGTACAGTGGTTACAATAAGGATTTCAGCTTCAGCGACAATATTACCGCGAGGATAGCCACCCGCGACGACGGAGCCCTTGAAGCAGTCAATATTTCCGACCACAAAGGACCGATCGATGATATTATTGCCGGTTCAGATAGGGCGACTGCCTTTATCAAGGCTTTCAGAAGCGGTCATGTTGCCGTGGTTAAGATCTTCCTGAAGAAGAATACCAGGATTGATCCGACTAGAACTATGAAATATACCGACCTTATGGTGGCTTCAATGAATGGACACACCGACATTGTCAGAATGCTGCTGGAAAGAGGAGCCAATCCCGGACTGAAGGACAGTCAGGGAAAAACAGCCATCGATTACGCCCGGAACTCCGATGTCAGGAGCCTTATTGAAGGATCGCTGAGGAACGGCAAGTAAAAGTTACAGTACTCCTACTTTACTCAAAGACAAAAGTCCCGAAATTGTTATAGTCATGGAAAGTGCCTGTTGTCTTCTTCCATGAAAAATGGGAAGCTCCTTTGTCGTAATCTATCCTGTACATATTTGCCCTCCATCTGGTTCCTGACTGCGGCGGAACCTTGGGAAGGGGTTCCAGAAGCCTGTATGGTATGAAAAACTCGGCCATCCACCCATCAACCTGTGCTCCGCCGGCCTTCTCCCCTCCCCTTGCTGATGTTGCATGGACTACTTTCTTGTCACCTTCGTAATTCCAGGGAAGCCAGCCAAGAAATTTCCCCTTGTAATTGGGAACAATAATAGGCAGCTCGTAATTCATCGGGGATAGTTCATACTCGAAATAAACCGGGAAATCTTCGGAGGTCCAGAGAAAAACCTCAACCACATCTTCTTCCCAAAGATTGAGATTATCGGCCCTGAAAGTACTTGTCAGCTTCTTATCCTCACAATCGAAAAGAAAATAAATTCCTGTTTCCGAATACAACACTTTTACCCTGGTGACATAATCAATGTAATCCGACCCCTGATGAGTAAGATTCACCCATTCGGTTTTCCTCCATTGCTCACTGCTTCCATTGCCGGTGATTTTGAAATCATTGCATTTCCTTACTATCAGCGGGTTATCCTGTCCGGAGATACCCTGCCCCCTACCTGCCTGCACTGCAACTGAAGCAGTAATGATGGCAGCAGCCAATAATACTTTTGTAAGACTTTTCGCCATGGTTTAATCTTTGAAATTTACCATTTCCTCCCATGACTTACGGGGCGAAGCCGACGACACTGCATCCACACTGCTGTCAATATGCCCTATCCGGAGCGCTGCAACAGCCCTGAAACCCTCAGGAATCCCGAAACTTTCCTTCTTTGAGTTGATATTTGCTATCGGAGCGGCATAGATATGAACTCCGAGTCCGAGACTCTGGGCTGCAATATACATGTTCTGGGTCGCGAGTCCGCAGTCGTACTCCATAAACATGGCAAGCTGCTTGTCCTCACTCCCCGAAATGATAACAAGAACATTTCCCGGAGCCGGTCCCCTCAATACTTCACTGATCAGGTCGCTGTTTTTTACTACGGTGAACCTCCATGGCTGCATATTACGTGCGCTGGGAGCCTTCATTCCGCACCTCAGTATGGTTTCCAGATCACCGTCCGAAACAGGATCGGCGCTGAAGTTTTTAGCGGAATATCCCGACATGATTACCTCGGGAACACTTCCGGCCTGCGTCTGCCCGTTAAGTAAAAGAGTTCCGGCAGCCAGAACTGCCACGATCATTGATAATACTTTCTTTTTCATCATAATATAATTTTGATTTTAATAGAATGATTCTATAATTTATTATTACTACTGTCAATATGTGGCTGAAAGATAATAAATGACGAGTTCTCATCAAAGCGCCATACGTGGTTTATTATATCTTTCGGTTCAAAAGACAAAAGAATGCCTTAATTTGCTTCCACTATTGCAACAGTGATAGTGAACAGCGGCAGCAGCACTGCCCCGTGAACGGGGTTGTACCAGTTGCAGAGCGCGAATGGTCCTCCCAGCGCGAACACCCACACCACAAAGGAGAACGCGGAAATAATATGCTGGCTGATCTTTTTAACCTTCTGCACTCTCCACAGGTAAAGAGGAGTGAGGATAAGAAAGACCGCGAACAACGACCATTGAAGCGCTCTTAGCTCTCCGGCCTCTGTCAGTTTTTCCATCATTCCGAGAACGAAGATGTATCCTGCCACAAGCTCAGCCGGGATGTATTTAAACAACCTGTCAGTGTAGGTATCAGGGCTAAGCTGCAATGATTGCTGACCGGCGGTCTTGTTCTCCGTGTGTGTCCGGCCCATTCTTAAGATGTCCTTCGATGAAATAATCTGTCTGCTCATGGTGTTGATGATTATTATGCATTTATTTTTCGGTTTACACCCGAATTCCTTGTACGCGGCTTCTGCTTCCTACTTTGATCCGAGGCCGTTTTAAGCGAAAGAGCCATGATAACCGCTTTTTCCGCGTTCACCCGTCCGAATCCATAGAATATGCTGTGTCCGTCCGGGTCGTAATTACCTCCTTCCGTATCAATTTTATCACAGCTGTCCCTTATAAGCTGTTTTACCTGTTTCCATGTCAGACCGGGGTTTACCGACAGTATCAGGGCGGCAGTTCCCGCAACGCCAGGGCATGAGCCTGAGGTTCCTCCGAAGCTGTCGGTATAATCGCCTTCCGGATTGTAACCTGGCTTTCCCGTTCTGTCGGTTGTAAAAAGTCCCGGTGTCCGTGGTTCAGGGTGTTCGAATGGTTCATATCCCAGGTCGCTGCTTGGGAATGAACACCATATCTCCTTTCCGTAATCACTGTAGATGCATCTTTTGCCGTTGTCGTTACATGCGGCCACGGCCATCACTTTCTGACAGCTTGCATAGCCGTCGAAGCGGCAATCCTCGTTACCGTTACCAGCTGCAAATGTTATCACGCATCCCCTTCCTCCCCGTCCTTTTGCAACGGCATAGTCAATAGCAAGCCTCGTGCTGTCGGGGAGATCTACCAGTGTAGTATGGACGGGATCGGCAGGATCGGACCAGTTGCCGTCTTCCGGACCCCAGCTGCATGATATTATGTCGGCTCCGTGGTCGGCAGCCCATAGAAAAGCGTTTGCCTCCGCAATAGATCCAAGGCTTGAACTGAGCCTGACGGGCATCAGGCGGGCAAGCGGGGCCACTCCTGATGCTTCCCTTCCTCCGGCAAGAGCAACACCGGCGCATGCAGTTCCGTGGTTATCCCAGCCGTTTTGCGGCCGTGGGTTATTGCTGTTCGACGCTATATCGCGCGAATGGACTACTTTTCCCGGACTGTTGAACTCGGCATGGTCAATATCAAAACCATCGTCGATAAGAGCTATCGTAACATTCTCGCCGAGGGTAAACTTATGGGCCATATCGGCGCTGACTCCTTCATCGATCCTGACGCCGCCGATAGTTGTTGCCATCAGGTGCCATTGCCGGGGATCGATCTTTTTCAGTCCCCTTTTCCTGATAAGATCAGGATGACACAGTTCGACCTCCTTCATCTGAAGAAGCGATTCAGCTATCCCGAAAATCCTAAGCCCTGTGTCTTCCGGTGCGCTAACAAAATAGCTGTTCTCTGCAAAGCCAGTTTTCTGTTTTATTTTAAGATGACTATCCGATAGGATCGCTTCACATTTGTCTGCCGTTATATCGTCGTGAAATTTAATGAAGATATTTTCGGTATAGAGAACCACGGTCTTGCCGTCCTCCTCAACGAGAACCTTTCCGACAAACCTGAGCTCGGGTTCTTTCCTGAGAACCGATTTTACCTTATTCCTTACAGCAATCCTGTCCTTTGCCGCCGCCTTTGTCCTGAATACCGTTATATCGGCTTCAGGGAATTCGGCAACAAGTTTGAGGCTGAGTAGCGCTTTCTTTCCCTTTTCAGAGATAACGGCAGTATCGAGATCCCTCGAATTTTTTGTCCGAACGGCTACCAGGTCGCTACTTTCATGAAGAGCATGTCTTGTACCGTTCTTACCTCCGAATGTGTAAGTATACATACCAACAGACATTAAGCTACCCAAATTTAACAAATTCCGTTGTTATTTACCAACCCTTTCAATAACTTCCATTAGCAAGTCACTACCTCGGCTACATCAGCTACACCAAAGGCAGCAGCGATGAAGCCCTGCAAAGTTTTTCAGGGAAGATTCGGCTGATAATCGCGGGGAATTACCGGCTTCACCGTTACAACAAAATCGAATCTACCCGGCATAACCTGGTATTCGGGAAAGACGCCCGTTGCCGTGCATCCCACTCCGCTGGTGGCATAATCGAAGTTGAACGTAATGCCGTCGAAGGGATGAAGCTGGTAAGTGTACAATGCCTTTGTAAGATTATCATCCGAAAAGGGATATGCATTGAAATTGAACAACTTATCACCTCTGAACTCAAGGCCAGCACCGTCATCACCCGTTATCCTAACCATTCTGTTATCCGTTCTCAGTCCATAATCCTGGGGAATCAGATAAGGTTCATACATATCCTGCACAGTCGATTCATATATACCCACCCTATACCCGCTTTTCCTGTCGGGATAGTTTTCCTGGGGACCGCGTCCGAACCATCTCATATTCTTCAGGGAGCCATTCAGTATCCACTGTTGCCCTGCACGCGGCAGCCATGAAGGCATCTGTCCGTTTGGGATTACCGAATTCCGTATCAGCATCGTGCCCGAAGCGTCGATAATGTATTCCGAAACGTCGATGAAAGAAGCTCTCCCGTTGGAGGTCGAATAAATATTTCGCGATCTGACAGTTACGGAAGTATCCCCTGAATTCTCATAGGAAAATGATACGGGAAGGAAGCTCATTTTATCAATGCCTGCCGAATACCATTCTGTTGCTGCCATCCTGCCGTAACCGTCTGTCCTATGCTTGTTGTTCGACGACCAGAAGGTCCACGAATCGGTCTCGTTTGCAAGCGGAGCTCTCCAGACGTTCAGTCGCGGGCCTTTTCGGATCATTTCCCTGCCGGCTATCTTCATTGAGTTCAGCGATCCAGTGGAAGCGTCAAACAAATATTCGAAATCCCTGCCTTTGACAATCAGATCATTTCCTGATGTCTGCATCGTAAGCGCCATGCCTTCATCCCTTGATGTCAAATCTGCCGGAATATGATATGGAAGCGCCATCTGGTCCCATGCAATCTCATATCCCGCATCGGCCCAAAGTTCATTTTCTTTCTGATGGAAACTGAGGTTAAGGAAATATTCGGCTCCTTCCTCTGCTTCAGGCTTTGCAAAAGGTATTCCGACCACCTTCTTCTGACCCGGTTCAAGATTTATTTCCAATTTTCCTTCCTGAAGCAAATCCCCGTTTCGCTGAAGCGACCAGCGGGCATCAAGCTCATTCAGGTTCGTGAAAAGATATCTGTTTGTTATTTCCACCAGTCCCTTTTCAGCCGAGACAAGTCTTGCGCTTACCGGCTGGGCCGATTTTTTAATCTGCCACATCTCCGGCTGCGGACGTCTGTCGGGCCAGATTGATCCGTAAGTTCTGGCACCAATTCCGTAACTGAAGAATTCCCCGTCGGTACTTTCTTCCTCGAAATCGAGCCACAGTTCAGCCTGCTGCCTTGTTCCGGCTGCCGGTTTGCCAAGCTTATCCGCTGAAATGAATTCAGGGAATATTCCCACCTGGTCAATAACTGCATCGCAGATGTAAACAGATGTTTCCTGTCCGTGTATTTCGGCATCCCTCCCTATATTGACCGGGAAAGGGGTGTTTCGTATATTTCCTGAAAGGGGTACGCGCTTGCTTTCAACCCCGTCGATTGTGAGAAATATGGCTGAACCGTCGTAATGAGCCGTGACATGGTGCCAGTTGTTCTTCCAGTTATCAGGCAGAGGCATCTGCACTGTCTCTTTCTGCCGAGTGGTGACATAGAATTCCAGAGCTTCGTCATTCACCTGTCTGATACCATATTGCCAGTTGCCCTTGGTGATGAGAGTTCCGGACGATGAACTGAGCTCCCTCGGGTACACCCACAGAGTAAGTGTAAGGCTATTCCAGCTTTTTTCGAGCGATTCATGCCTGTAAACCTCAACCCACTGGTCGTGTCCGTTAAGATCAATGCCCTTCCCTTCCCTGCCGGCAACAAGCTTTGCTCTTCCCATAATATTGGTCTGCACATTGTTTGGCGAACTGTCCTTTAGCGTTCTTATCTTCTCGCTAATTCCGGTACTTACAAAATCCCAGATGGCGCCGCCCATACTTCTGGGATTGTTGTAGAACAGTTCCCAGTAATCGTCGAGAGCTCCTCCCCCGTTGCCCGTCACTGCAAGGTATTCATCGAGGAATGAAGGTCTGGGATCCTCGGAAACCGGTATGTTGAATACCTTCGTGTACAGATCCCTTAGCTGGGGATATCTCGGACCGATTATATCTTCGCAGTGATGAAGAGCTGCATTTCCACCGTACATCCAGTACCTGGTCGCATCGTATTTTTTGCCTTCATCAATCACTGCACAAATATTATCCCCTTCGCCGCTTTCGTTGCCGGCACTCCAGAAAAGAACCGACGGATGGTTGCGGTCGCGAAGAACCATCTTTCTCGATCTTTCACGATACATCTGCTCCCAGTCGGGATTCCGCGACAAATACTCGGTTGCATGAGCCTCGTCGCCCGTTTCATCAACAATGTAGATGCCATACTCGTCTGCCAGTTCAAGATATTTTATCACAGGGGGATAGTGAGAAGTCCTGACACAGTTTATGTTAAACCTTTTGAATATCTCCATATCCTTTCTGATCGTGGCTTCGTCCATTACATGACCTGTAACGGGATGCTGCATATGGCTGTTGATGCCGTTGAGCTTTACCGGCTTGCCATTGAGATAGAATACCTGATCCCTTATTTCTGTTTCCTTGAAACCAATCCGACCCGACACCGCTTCTGTAACCCCTTCAGGATCAATAAGCTCAAAAGTCAGTTTGTAGAGGTTTGGCTTTTCGGCCGACCATAAGGCAGGTGCTGTTATATTTTCACTTATCCCGACCTCAGTAAGCGAATCGGGCATGACGCTGAATTTCCCGGTAAGCATCGTCTTCACCGCCTTCATTTCACTATCGTAGAGTGTTGCACGAATCTGCATATTATTCGCGGGTATCCCGTCATTGTTCTTCACGGCAACCGTCAGGTTGAGCATTGCATCCGTGTAATTGTCATCGAGATCCGTAACTGCTGCCCAGTCGAAGATATGGGTTTTGGGAGCCGAATACAGCCAGACATCGTCAAAGATGCCCGCCAGACGCCAATAATCCTGATCCTCAAGGTAATATCCGTCGGAGTATTTGTAAACCACAACGGCAATCGTGTTCCTGCCGCTTCTGACATAAGATGTGATATTGTATTCGGCAGGTTCCTGACCGCCTTCATTGTAGCCAAGCTCGCGCCCGTTAATCCATACAAAGGAAGCCGAAGCGGTTTTTTCCATTCTCAGAAAGATCTCCCTGTTTTTCCAGGCTGAAGGGATGTTGAAAGTTCGCCGGTACGATCCGGTCGGATTATATTCCCTTGGAACCTTTGGAGGATCAGGCTTAAAAGGGGTTGTCACATTTCTGAACAAAGGGTCGCCATAACCCTTCATCTCCCAGTTGGATGGCACCCTGATGGTATCCCACGACCTGTCGTTGAATCTTTCGTTGAAAAAGCCGGGTACAACTCCCTCCGGTGTATCGGAATAATGGAATCTCCATATTCCGTTCAGCGACAGTCGGTAAGGACTTTTTTCAGGATTTCCCTTTAATGCCTGATCTGCATTGGACCATGGCACCATGGGAACATGTCCCTCAACCTGGTTTCGCTCAAAAACCGCGGGATTTTCGAGATATGACCAGATATCGGAAAGGAAAGGTTTTTCCTGGGAATTGCATATAAGAACAGAAAAAACAATAGCTGCTGCAGTTATGGCTGTTTTCTTCATGACGGGGAATATTTTGATAATGGAAATTTACACAAAATTTCCATCTCCCGCCAGCATTAAGTCAATTCTGCAACAAATACCGGGTTTAAATAAATCACTTCCCCGTCATGTTCAGGATTCCGGCATAGTAATTTGCATCGACTTTGATTTCAGGATTCTCGCTGTCGAGTTCGATGGTGGTGAAGCTGGTCGTCGGAACTATGTCTTTCCGTACTCCCGAAACATATATTCTCAGTGGCATATTAAACCCGCTGACGCAGTTATTCCATCTGAAGCTAAGCTTGTTCCCCTGAACATAATATTCAAATACCGGTATTCTGACATCCCTGAGGTACTGGTTAAAGAAGGGCTTCAGGTCGAGACCTGTTTTTTCCGACAGATAATTCTCTATCTGCGATCCCCTGACAACCTGGTGGTAGAAATCCTTATTCAGTCCCCTGAGTATTCCCCTCCATTTTTCATCATCATCAACTATCTGGCGCAGAGTGTGGAGCATATTGCCCCCTTTGTAGTACATATCGCCCGACCCGCTGACATTGACATTATAAACGCCTGTTATTGGCCGGTCGTTCCTGATGTTTCCCCTGCAGCCCAGAACATAATCCCTTCCTGCTTCCTTGCCGTAGTAGTACTCAACATATAGATTCTCTGCATAATTTGTAAAACTCTCGTGTACCCACATATCGGCAGCGTCTTCATGAGTGATGCTGTTTGCGAACCATTCATGACCTGACTCGTGTATAATTATGAAATCGAATTTCATTCCCCAGCCTGAAACACTCAGGTCTCTGCCCTTGTATCCGTTCATGAATCCGTTGCCATAGGTCACTGAGCTTTGATGTTCCATCCCAAGATATGGAGTCTGAACAAGCTTGTATCCGTCCTCATAGAAGGGATAGGGTCCCATCCAGTATTCAAAGGCAGCCAGCATCATTGGCACCTGTCTGAACTGTACCCTTGCTTTCTCTAGATCGTCCTTCAGTACATAATAATCGCATTGAAGCTTCCCTTTCTCCCCGTTGAATATCTCCGAGAAATGGGCATAGTCGGCTATGTTTATATTCACTCCGTAGTTATTGATGGGATTTGCCACAAACCAATGCCATGTTGTGGTATTGTTCCTGTGTTTCTCAACATTTCTCAGACGGCCGTTTGATACGTTCATCAGATTCGATGGCACGTTAACGCTTATCAGCATGCTGTCGGGTTCATCGTACATATGGTCCTTGCACGGCCACCAGAGGCTGGCTCCGTCGCCCTGACACGAGGACGCGACAAAGGGCAGGCCTCGGCTGTCGCGCTCCCAGGTTATCCCACCTTCCCAGGGTGGTCTCCGGGAAACCTTTGGCTGGCCGCCGTAATCAAGAACCAGTGAATACACCCTGCCCGGCTCCTGTTCTTCTGCCATCCGTATCCAGTACACATTTCCCTCCCGGGTAAAATTCAGCGATTTACCATTCTGTTCCGCCCTTGTCAGTTCAAGAGGCGGCTGAAGGTCTATCTGCATAATGTCGGCAGCCGATTTAACCCTGTAATTCACGGTGTTGGAACCGTAAATCGTGCTGTCGGCCGGGTTGACCTTAATGTCAAGGTGATAATATGTAAGATCCCACCATGCCCTTTCGGGTGTAATCGATCCTCTTAATGTATCCTGTCGCGTGTAAACCCTTTGCTCAGGTGCAAGATACTGGGAATCAACAACCGGAACTAAAGACAATAAAGCAATTATCAGGATGCCAAGTCGTAAATATTTCATATTCATCCGTATATGTTATTTTAAAGGTCAGATGCCTTCCTCCTATCAAATGGGAGAATCACATACTGAAAATTATATAAAAATGTGTTAGCGCATTTGATGCTTGTGGTTTTCATGCTGTATGTACGTTAACCTGACAAAAATAAAAAGATAATGCAAATGTGCCACAGGCTCCGACATAACCCTTTACTCAGCGCGAAAACATATCCCGGAAATGATATAACACCTTCCATGAAGCGTTTTTCTCTGCGATCCTTAAGCTTCGGGGCTGCAGAAATCATTTTCTCATGAACAGATTACGAATTATAATATCCCTCTTTCAAGTTATAATCTCTCCTTCAAGGCAACAAATTCCGCCGGATTTTCTATTTTTAAAAAAAATTTAAACCAAGTAACATGAAACCCACATGTATTGGATACACAAACACGTATGAATATAATTTTCAAACATGTGGGTTCCCTATCTGCCGACAGGCAGGCATCATACCATTAAAATAAAATTATATACAGATGAAACCATCACTACCTTTTTTTCTGATCATTGCAGCATTTCTGTTCAGCAGCATAATCCCGGCGGATGCACAGGATTCCCCCAGGTCGCGTGAGTCGTTCAACCAGAACTGGAGATTCATCAAGTTCTTCAACGCGTCGACAGATGCAGCCACCTTCGACAGGGAGCCGGCAGGGCTTCAGGCCCCGGCAGCCGACGACAAAAGCTGGCGTATGCTCGACCTACCCCACGACTGGGCCATTGAAGGTCCTTTCAGCGATACTCTCGAGAACAACACCGGTCTGCTTCCCTGGAAAGGGATCGGCTGGTACAGAAAACATTTCACCCTGAATGAAGAGGACAGGGGCAAAAGGATATATATCGATTTCGACGGGGCAATGGCCTATGCCGAGGTATGGCTCAATGGCGAGCATGTCGGCGGATGGCCGTACGGATATACCTCATTCAGGCTCGACCTCACCCCCTATGTAGCCTTCGGCAGCGAAAACGTAATCGCGGTGAGGCTTGACACCAAAAGCTGGGATTCAAGATGGTACCCCGGAGCAGGTCTGTACCGTAACGTGTGGCTGGTTAAGACCTCGCAACTTCATGTTTCGTATAACGGCCTCTATGTTACCACACCTGAAATTAAAAAGGAAAACGGAGTGGTCAGCGTGAAAGCTGAAGTGGAAAACCATATGGCCAGACCCGTTTCAGCTGCAATAAAGGCTTCCATATATAAACTCGACAAACAAGGAAACGCGTCATCAGCCCCGGTCGCGGAATTCAGCTCTCCGGCAGCGCTGCTCCCGGCAAACGGAAATCACTCTTTCAGGGTTGACCTGAATGTTAAGGAACCCGTCCTCTGGGACCTGGAGAATCCGGAACTGTACAGGCTGAGTGTAAGCGTGCTTAATGGAGAAGAGACAAGCGATATCTGCCGGACCAATTTCGGATTCAGGACACTCGAATTCACTGCCCGCGACGGCTTCCTGCTCAACGGGAAAAAGATTCCGGTAAACGGCGTCTGCAACCATCATGATCTGGGAGCCCTGGGAGCTGCCTTCAACACCAGGGCTGCAGAGCGTCAGCTTGAGATACTGCGCGAAATGGGATGCAATGCTGTCAGAACAAGCCATAATCCGCCTGCACCGGAGCTGCTGGATCTTTGCGACAGAATGGGTTTTCTTGTCCAGGTCGAGGCATTCGACGCCTGGAAAACCCCAAAGAAACGCAACGACTACAACAAGCTTTTCTATGCATGGCACGAAGAGGATCTGAGGGCGATGGTACGCCGCGACCGCAACCATCCTTCGGTTTTCATGTGGAGTTCCGGAAATGAAGTAAACGACCAGAACAACCCCGCCCTTTCTGAAAGCCTCAGGCAGATAATCAAGTCGGAAGATCAAACCCGGCCTGTCACTGTGGGATGCAATTGGGACGAATCGGGCACTAACGGTTTCCAGCATACAGTGGATGTCTTCGGTATCAATTACCGGCTTCAACGCTATGATGCTTTCTTTGCACACAAGGCAAATGAGAACCTCCCCTTCCACTCAAGCGAATCGGCATCTACAGTGAGCTCAAGAGGGGAATACTTCTTCCCCGTGGTTGAAGGTGATCTCAACAACAATCTTCCTGGAGGCGGGATATTCCAGATATCATCCTACGACCTTGCATATCCGGCATGGGCTTCAACACCCGACCAGCAGTGGGAGATGCAGGACAAGCATCCCGGCGTTTTCGGCGAGTTTGTATGGACCGGATTTGACTATATCGGAGAACCGACGCCATATGGAGGCGATCTCACCGGATTAAGACCCGGTACCAGAAGGTACGAACAGGCTAAGGCGCTGCTCGACATGCAAAACGTAACGGAAGTGCCTTCGCGTAGCAGTTACTTCGGGATAATCGATCTGGCAGGCTTCAAGAAGGACCGTTTCTACCTTTACCAGTCAAAATGGAGGCCTGAATTACCCATGGCTCACATACTTCCCCACTGGAACTGGCCTGAGAGAAAGGGACAGGTAACTCCCGTTCATGTTTACACATCGGGCGATGAGGCAGAGTTGTTCCTTAACGGCAAATCGCTCGGCAAGCGAAAAAAAGGACAATACGAATACAGGCTGAGATGGGATGATGTTATCTACCAACCCGGCGAGCTGAAGGTTGTAGCATACAAAAACGGAGAAAAATGGGCTGAAAACAAGGTTGTCACAAGCGGTAAAGCCTCAATGCTTTCAGTCTCAGCTGATCGTAATGAAGTGGCTGCTGACGGTTCCGACCTGGTGTTCATAACCGTGAGGATTGAAGACAGGAAGGGCAATATGGTACCGCGCAGCAGCAACCTGGTTAACTTCAGCATCCAGGGCCCAGGGAAAATCGTTGCAGTCGACAATGGTGACGCCACCAGCCACGATCCTTTCCAGGCTTCATACAGAAAAGCCTATAACGGAATGTGCCTGGTAATTGTAAAGGCTGAAAAGGGAGCAAGCGGTTCCTTCACCGTTAAGGCAGAATCAAGGGGACTGAAGAGTGCATCTGCAACGGTTATGATAAAATAGCAGGGCAAGATACTGAACCGAACGACCCGGTAATAAGTTCTTCATAAGAATTCCGTGTAACTCCGGTTTGAGCCCCGACAAGCCTAAAATGTAAAAAAACCGGCTATTTTGCATCATTTTCGGAATTCTGCCGTCTGTTCGATATAGTTCTCTCTGGGATTATTGAGAACTGTCCTATGGAATTAACTTAAAATTGACTATAAATAAACCATGTTCATTATGCAACTAAAACGCCGTGACTTTATTAAGATCAGCGGTATCACTGCGGCGGGTTCCCTCATCATTCCACCTTTCCTGAATTCATGCAAGACGGTCAGGCTGTCGGCGGATGCTGAAAGTTACCTCAACCATTTTGAGGTTACCACGGGAACCCTGCAGAAAGTAATTTCCGCAGCTATGGAAAAAGGGGCAGACTATGCTGACCTCTTTTTTGAACATTCTCTCAACCACTCCTGTGCTCTCGAGGATAACCAGGTTAACAGCGCCTATTCCAACATTTCGTCGGGTGTGGGTATCAGGGTGCTGAAAGGCGACCAGACCGGCTATGCATATTCTGAAGACCTGTCTGAAGAAGCCATGCTTAAGGCAGCCCGGACGGCTTCAAACATCGCCGACAGTCCGGGAAAGGTTTCCGTCGCTGATGTTACAGAGTACACCAGGCCTAACTACTATGCAATCAATGGCTCATGGGAGAACACTTCCATAAAGGACAAGATCCCCTTCATGAAGAGAATGAACGACAACATTTTTGCTGCCGACAACCGGGTGACCAGGGTAAACGTATATCTCAACGACAAGACATCCTACATCCTTTTCTACAATTCTGACGGGCTTCTCGCCTGGGACTACAGGCCAATTATCCTCATTGCAGCAGTATGCATAATGGAAGACAAGGGTAATATTGAGAACTTCTATGTCACAAGGTCATCAAGGATGGGTCCCAATTTCCTTACGAACGAGCTTGTTGATGAGCTTTCGGCTGAAGTCGTCGAAAGAACATCGAAATTGTTCGACGCAGTAAAGCCCGATGCCGGAGAGATGGAAGTTGTAATGGGAGCCGGCCAGTCGGGGATTCTTCTCCACGAAGCAATGGGCCACGCTTTCGAGGCCGATTTTAACAGGAAGAACCTATCAGTCTTCTGTGATAAGATGGGTCAGAAAATAGCTGAAGACTTTGTGACCATTGTCGACGACGGCACCATTCCCGGAAACCGGGGCAGCCTTAATTTCGATGATGAGGGCAGCCCTACCGAAAAGACCACCCTGGTAAGCAACGGAAAACTTACAAGCTATCTTCACGACAGGATAAGCTCTGCTTTCTACAAGGTGCCGTCAACAGGTAACGGCAGAAGACAGAGTTTCCGCCATATCCCCATGCCTCGTATGAGAAGCACCTACATGGAGAACGGGCCGCATAAGAAAGACGAAATCATAGCCAGCGTAAAAAAGGGAATTTATGTAGACTATTTCAGCAATGGAGAAGTCAACATCGGGCAGGGCGATTTCACCTTCTTCGTGAAATTCGGTTATCTTATTGAGAACGGGAAGCTGACCAGGCCCATAAAAGACATTAACGTCATAGGGAACGGTCCTCAGGCACTTGCCGATATTGTAATGGTTGCTGACGACAAGATCATCGACAACGGAGGCGGGATGTGCGGTAAAAACGGTCAGTCAGTTCCGGTAAGCATGGGTATGCCTACAGTGAAGATCAGGAAGCTGACTGTGGGATAAAAAATTCTCGTTAAACTGAAAAAAAGAACATTATGGATACAAATGAAAAATATGCACTGGCCGATGATGTCATAGAGCATGCCCTTAAAAGCGGAGCCGAACAGGTATCGGTTTCCGTTTATGACAACCGGAGCACTGAAATTGAGATCAGGGACCAGAAGATTGACAGTCTGAAGGAATCAAACCAGGCCAGTCTTTCCATCAGCATTTATGTTGACAAGAAATTCTCTTCCCATTCGACCAACAGGATGAACAGGGAAGAACTTCACAGCTTTGTGGAGGAAGCCATTGAATCTACCCGCTTTCTTGCAGCCGACGAATACAGGTCGCTTCCCGATCCGGAACTTTATTATAAGGAAGGCGGTCCTTCCCTCAATGTTTTTGACGGCTCCATCGATTCGCTCGATGCAGCGACAAAGATCGGTCTTGCCAGAAAGGTGATGGAAGAAGCATACGGCAAGGATGAAAGGATACTGTCGGTAAGCTCATACTATTACGACAGCATTTACGGCGACATTATGGTCACCAGCAACGGTTTCAGGGGCAGCTCCTCAAAAACAGCTATACAACTTGTTGCTGAGGTTTCGGTTAAAAGCAACACCGGAAGGCCGAATGCCTACTGGTATGAGACTCAGGTATTTTTTGACAAACTGAAGAAAGAGGGGATAGGATCAAAAGCGCTTGAAAGAGCCCTCAGAAAATCGGATCCCATAAAGATAAATTCAGGATTGTACGAAGTGATAGTGGAAAACAGGGTTGCAGTAAATCTTCTTTCACCTGTGTATGATTCTCTGACAGGATCGAGCCTCTACCAGAAACAATCGTTCCTGACCGGTATGCAGGGCAAACCGGTGGCATCAGAAATACTCACCGTTTTCGACGATCCTCACATCCCGTCAGCACCGGGCTCGAGACTTTTCGATAATGAGGGATTGAAGTCAGTGAAACGCCCGATAATTGAAAAAGGAGTGCTGAAGGATTATTACATCGACACTTACTATGGCAAGAAACTTGGGATGAAACCCACATCGGGAAGCAGTTCCAACCTGGTTTTCGAAACAGGCAGCAGGAAACCCGAGGAAATGATTGCCTCAATGAAGAAAGGAGTTCTGATAACAGGTTTCATCGGAGGCAACTGCAACGGTTCTACCGGTGATTTCTCCTATGGCATTGAAGGGTTCTACATTGAAAACGGAAATATTGTACATCCCGTCAATGAAATGAACATATCCGGCAATATGACCAGCTTCTGGTTCAATCTGAAGGAGATGGGAAGCGATATCAGGGAAGACGATTCCATAAGAATTCCTTCCATGCGCTTTGAAGGAGTTCAGCTTAGCGGGATCTGACAGAATTCGAAATAAAGAAGAAACCCGGGGGAAATCTCTTCCGGGTATCTTTTATACAAAAAGCAGAATTAGCAACTGTGCCATGAAGATTCTCAGGAACATCACGAGGGGGTAAACAGTTGCATAGGCTACTGACGGAGCCTCGGAAGCGGCAATCCCGTTTGCATAGGCAAGGGCGGGAGGATCAGTCATGCTTCCCGAAAGCAGGCCGCAAATCTCGAAATAATTCCTCTTCAGAGAGATTCGTGCAAAAAAACCTGTAATCAGCAATGGCAGAACGGTTATCAGCGCACCGTATCCCATCCATATCAGCCCGTCGCCGGAAACCAGGGTGGGGATGAAATTCTCCCCCGACCTTATCCCGACACTGGCCAGGAACAAGACTATGCCAATCTCACGAAGCATCATGTTGGCGCTGGTGGTAGTATAGGAAACCAGAGAGAGCTTGTGCCCATACCTGCTCAGAAGGATTGCAACTATCAGCGGTCCGCCGGCAAGTCCAAGCTTAAGCGGATGAGCCATTCCGGGAATATTGACGGGTATGCTCCCAAGTATTACGCCAAGAAGGATTCCCACAAAAATCGGAATCAGGTTAGGCTCTTCAAGTCGTTTCATTGAATTGCCTATCTCCTTCGTCACTCTGGCAATCGACTTTTCATCTCCCACTACAGTTAGCCTGTCGCCCATCTGCAATTCCATCCTGGGATTGGGGATGAATTCTATTCCTGACCTGTATATTCTTGTTATGTTTATGTTGAACCGGGTTCTCAGTCTGAGTGAACCAAGGCTTTTCCCGCTCACTTCCCTGTTTGTGACCAGAAGCCGTCGCGAGACCAGATTTCCCGATCTGGTCGACAGATCCATCCCACTGACTGAGCCGGTAAGCTGAAGTACCTTCCCTGCCATTTTCTTACTGGTAACAACAAGTATTATATCGCCTTCATGAATGACAGTATCCGATGAGGCAGAAATAAGATTCCCCCGGTGAAGCACCCTTGAGATAACAACACCTTCGCCAAGCATCTTTGCTATCTCCATAACTGACTTATTGAATATCAGGGGATTTGTAACAAGGATATTTAACTTTTCAGGGATGGCATCAGCAGGATGCAGTTCATCTTCAAGAACTTCAAGCTCATGTTTCGTGTCGATCCCCAGTGTCTTTCTGATGAATATCATAGTGATAATAATCCCCAGCACCCCAAAAGGATAAGCCACTGCATAGCCGAGTCCGATATCGGGAATCACTGCCCCTTCCGATCCTGACATCACATGTGCAAGGGCATTCTGGGCAGCTCCCAGACCAGGGGTATTAGTTACGGCTCCCGACATCACTCCAACAAGTTCCGGAACAGGTGTGCCCCAGACAAAATGTATGCCCAGGGTGGTAAGAACTCCCAGAACCACAATTGCCGTGGCCAGAAGGTTAAGCGTCAGGCCTCCTTTACGGAAAGATGAAAAAAAGCCCGGGCCAACCTGAAGACCTATGGAGAAAACAAAGAGGATAAGGCCAAAGTCCCTGATAAATTCTATTACCTGGTGGTTGGCAGTGAATCCCAGATGACCCATGAGGATTCCGGCGAACAGAACAAAAGTGATACCCAGCGAAACACCAAATATTCTGATCTTGCCAAGGAAGATACCTGCAGCAATTATTATACTGTAAAGAATGATGGTATGAGCAACCGAATCATTCCAGAGCAATTCATAAAACCATTCCACTCCGAAAGTATTAACCGATTAAACAATAACTATTTCCCTATTCTGCAAATGTATTTTTCTGTCCTCACGATTACCGATTTCCCGATAAAGGCAGGTGTTCCCCATATCCCCGAATCCATCTGGAAAGAGGATACGATGTCCAGTTCGCGTCCGGTGCGTATTGCTGTCACATCTCCCTTAACCGAAAAAAACCATACAAGGTTATCGGCAATCACGGGTGAAGCATTATGGTCTGACCTGAGCCGATGAGACCAGATCTCCTTTCCCGTCGCGGCATCAATGCACATCATATAGTTTCTTGTGTTCATAGTATATATCAGTCCATCCTTTGCCACGGGAGTCAACATCTGTGTATGCGCCTGATCGTCGCGCTTCTTCCACAGGATATTCGTCGCGGTGATGTCACCCCTGCCGTCGGGATTGACAGCGAACATTTCGGTATATGTTCCTCCGCCTGGGCTGTTACCGAACCCGTATAAAAGAACACTTTTCCATTCCACTCCACCGGCATGGGAACGGTTGACTCAGCCCCTCCGACAACCTGCCATACCTCTTTCCCGGTAAGGGGTTCATACGCGCAGCAAACTGCTGATCCGTTTGATATCAGAAGATCTTTTCCCTTGACATTGATGATCAGGGGTGTTACATAAGCTTTCTTCCCGATGTTGGCAAGGGCCTTATAGGGTTCCTCCGGCCTGTCTGTTCTCCACACCTGTTTTCCGGTAGCTTTGTCGAGCGCAACAATATACCTGACATCGGTTCCCTCGTAATGAAGAATAAGAAGATTCTTATAAAGGATCGGTGATGAGCCCGGACCCTGAACGTGGTTGCATTTCAGATCAGTACGTTTCCACACAACCGATCCGTCAGTGGTTCGGATACATGCAGTTCCCAGGCTGCCGAAATGTACATACACGAAATCCTTTTCTATGCAGGGTGTCGGGCTGGCATAGGTATTAATCCCGTGTTTGCCAATTCTTTCTTCAACTTCAAACACCTTTATATCATGCAGTATCTTTCCCGACCTGTTATCAATGCCGACTGCATAGAGTTCCCTGCCGTCGGGAGTGGCAGTAGTTATCCATACCTGGTTTCCAAAAACGACCGGGGATGAATGCCCGCTTCCGTGAATTTCCGTCTTCCATACGGTATTGCTTTCGTTCCATTCGACAGGAATATTTACGGCAGATGAAATACCGTTAAGCTTGCTTCCCCTGAATTGAGTCCAGTTAAGGTCCTGCGAACATGCCAGACCGGGCATTATCAATATTGTCAGACAGACGACAATCAGCGAATGGAGCAGTTTATCTTTCATATCTTCTCTTTTTAAAAATATTCCTCATAATTCTGTTAACCCTTCTCTTAATTCTTCGTTCAGGAGTATCGTAATATTCCTTTTTATCCTTCTCAAAGATATCAATAATGATATCAAAAAAACTATCATCCCTGAAATCAGGACAGTCGAGGGCTCCTGCCAGATCGGGTGGAAGTTCCGGGAAAGTCTTTATCAGGGTTTCCCTGAGCTGACGGTTCTGCTTCACTTTTTTAAGTGTAAGTGCAACAAGCGGAAGAGCCAGGGCGCTTCCTGAACCGTTTGATCCGCTGTTGAAATGAATTGATCTGGATGAGGCTCCTGCCCTGGCAACCATCACTAATCCGGGATTGAATGCTGCAAACCAGGCATCAGCATAATCCTGCGATGTCCCTGTTTTACCTGCAAGCGGAAAATCGACGCCATAAACGCTGCTCATCGATACTCCGGTTCCTTCCCTTACAGCTTTCTGCAGCATTGCCGACATCAGCTGGCTGGTTCGTTCAGTCATAATCCTGACTTTCTCTCCTGTTGTTTCCCTTGAATAGATTGTGTCTCCCGAATGAGTGATGATTGAAGTTACGCACCATGGTCCCAGCCTGTAACCTCCATTGACAAATGATGAATAGGCTATTGCTACCTCCTTTATGCTACCCTCTGCAGTTCCAAGTGCAAGGGAAGGAGTGTTGACAAGCTCGAATGAAAAGCGCATCTTTCGCCACATCTCGTTGACCTTGTCAAATCCAAGTTCCAGAAATAGACTGAAGGTCGGAATGTTCATTGAACGGGCAAGAGCTCCCGACAGTGAATATTTTCCTCCATATGAATGATCAAAGTTCTCGGGACTCCAGTCTTCAAAGCCTGAGAGTTTTATGGAATCGTTGTCAAGATAGCGGCATGGTTCAAATCCATCCTCCAGTGCGGCGGAATACAGCACAGGCTTGAATACTGAAGCCAGCTGCCGGGTGGCCAGGACCTGGTCGTAGGGCTGGGTTTTGAAGTCTATCCCTCCCACCCAGGCTTTGACGCCGCCCGACTGCGGGTCCATAGCCATCAGGCCTGCATGGAGCAGGGTAAGCGAATGCTTGAGGCTGTCCGATACCGATAGTGAATCGGTATAAGTGCCGTTCCAGTCAAATATCTCCTGAACTCTCATTTCAGAAGCTCTCTTCTCAAGTCCCAGTCTTACAAGCTCCCTGGAGGTCACCTGCCCAAGCGTCCGTCGCCCGGATGAGGTTTTGTACTGAGCATCAAGCCTTCGCTGCATTACCGGAAGATGCTCGCTGAAGGAACGGACCGCGTACTCCTGAAGAGCATAGTTCAGGGTGGTGGTTATCACAAGACCGTCTTTTTCAAGATCCGGGACACTTCCGTCGGGAGCCTTGATATGTTTCAGGATTTCTTCAGCCTCCTTCCTCACCTGAACGAGAAAGTAATCTGCTATGCCTTCGGAGCGGGCCTTGCGGCTGTAATCGATTACCAGGGGCAGAAGGGAAAGCGAATCTGCAGTCGCGGAATCGAAAAAATTATATTTCTTCATCTGGCTCAGGACCACATTACGCCTTGCCCTGGCGTTTTCAGGATTCCGGCGCGGGTTATAGTAGGTATTGGCCTTCAGCATTCCCACCAGAACCGCCGATTCCCCGATGGAAAGATCGACGGTGGACTTGTTGAAGAACCGGGCTGATGCAGCTTCTATACCAAAAACATTTTCCCCGAAGGCAACCGTATTGAGGTAAAGCGTAAGAATTTCATTCTTGGTGTAAACCTTTTCGATACGCCTGGCCATAATTAATTCGCTGATCTTGTTGCTCAGTAGGGCCATAAAACCGCCGCTTGCCCGTCCGAACATGTTTTTTGCAAGCTGTTGGGTGATGGTGCTCCCTCCTCCCGAGCTTCGGTCGTTCATCAGCAATGATTTGAAAAGCACCCTCAGAAAACTTCTTGCGTCAGTCCCGTGATGATCGTAGAACCTGACGTCTTCCGTTGCTATCAGGGCATCGACAAGATGTTCCGGCAGCTGATCAAAAGAGATATTTGTCCGGTTTTCGTAGAAATATTTTCCGAGAAGCTGGCCGTCTTCCGACATTACTGAAGAGGCCGTGGCGTTTTTGAAATTCAGAAGCTCATTTTTGCTTTTAATCCTGTCCGACATTCCGGCGTATGCCACGACAAGCACTGCCAGAGTCAGCAGAAAAGCCGTCAGGAATATCCTGAATATGGTATTTCTGTCATTGCGCATAAAATGAGCTTAACCGTGAGATCCTCAATGTTCAGTCCGGTCTTGCCCCGGGGAACAGGACAGCCCTGTTGCGGCCCTGCCCTGGTATCAAACAGCCTCTATTGTTGAAGGAGGCTTGGTGGTGATGTTGTATGTAACGCTCACCACGCCTGGCACCTTGTCAACAATGTCTGCAGCAAGCTTTTCAAGAACCTCGTAGGGTAGCCGTGTCGGGGAGGCAGTTCTGGCATCAACGCTGTCCCAGCATCTGACTTCGATCTGCCTTCCGAAATCGCGTTTCCTGTCTCGCATGCCCGTAACCCTGTCCTCATGTAGTATTGCCATATACTGGAAAGCTCCCCTTCCGCCGAGGATGCTCTCGACCACGGAAGTTGCCTTCCTGACGATTTCGAGTTTTTCATCTGTCACCTCTCCTATTATCCTTGCTGCAAGGCCGGGTCCGGGAAAGGGAATCCGAGCAAATATTTCCTCCGGTAAACCAAGGGCTTTACCCACAGCCCTTACGCCATCCTTTCTCAGCTGTATCAAAGGCTCAATAATCTGGTAGCCGAAAGTTTGCTGCGGATCTATTCCAAGCTGGGCAAATACATTGTGCTGTCTTTTTATTCCGGCAACCGTCTCATCTATATCGGTAAGGATGGTTCCCTGAAGAAGATGCCTGGCATTGCTTTCCCTTACTATTCTTCCAAAAACGTCCTTGTAGAAAGTCTGGGTAATTGCCTCCCTCTTCTTCTCAGGATCGCTTATCCCCCTGAGGGCATCGAGGAATTCCCTGCTGGCATCGACAATTTCAATATCAACACCCAGATTCCTGAAAATCCCTGCAATGAATTCGGCTTCTCCTTCGCGCATCAGGCCGTTCTGAATAAAGACTGTCCTCAGTTTCTTTCCCAGTGCCCTGTGCCCCAGCATTGTAACAACTGAGGAATCGACGCCGCCCGAAAGGGCATTGATGGCAATCCCGTCACCGACTGCAGCGGAGATTTCTCTTACCTTTTCATCTATGAATTTACCTTTATCAAGGTTTTCAAGCTTAATTTCATTTACCATGTACAAAGGAATTAAAATGCAAAAATAATGATTATCATCTCCCGCCGGGCCAAAGTCTAAAAATTTGCCTGAAGAGTGAGGAAAAGGGAGCGGCCGTAGCCATTAATTCCTGAACCATGATACCGGTAATCCTTATTGAAGATATTCCGCAGACTCAGGTCGGCAGCCAGAAATTTCCATGTATAGCCTCCGCTGAGATTAATCACATTCCATCCGGGAGTACCCCCATCAGGGATCCGATTGTCGTCTATGTCGCCCTGTGCCAGACGGTCCTGTTTTGCGGCAGCAAGCCATTCAATACCGCTGCGCCAGTTACCCGGTCTGAATTCGACTGCCATTCTTGCAAAAAGAGGCGGAATACGCCGGACCGGTTCATTCTTTGTAATGTTCTGCCCGTAGGTGTAAGTCAGGCTTCCCGAAAGAGTAAGCCACGACTTCGGAAAATAATCCCAGGCAGTTTCAGCTCCCTGAATATATGCCCTTTCGCTGTTTTCCTTGGTATACAGCTGATAACCCTCTATCTCCTGTCCTTCTATCCTTACCCTGGTTATGAGATTATAAAGTTCATTCCTGTAAAGGTAAATCTCTCCCTTCAGTCCGTTCCTGTTGTATTTATATCCCACCTGGTACTGAAACGAACTTTCGGGCTTGAGGTCGAAATTCGGTGTTTCGTACCTGAAGTCTACTATGCCGAGAGTTCCCAGATCATCAATATTGGGTGCCCTGAATCCGGTATTCAGCGAAAGGAAAAGATTGGATGCTGAAGAAAGTTTCCTCATGAAGGCAATGTTACCTACCAGGGCTGAAGGGCTGAGCTCTGTCATTCCAAGTTCCATATCATCCACATTAATGACAAAGGAGTTGAATCTGGCTCCGGCTGTTATGTTCCACCGGGGCAAATCAAAAGAATGAACAGTAAAGAGTGCCACGCTGTTCATAGTCGACCCGTCGGGATAAAGACCTCTTTTGGCCGTGGCTGATGAGGTGGTAATATCTGTATCGGTTCGGGTGCTGTTAACCAGGTCGCTGTAGAATTCAATCCCTAAGTTTCCCGACCAGATATCGCCATTCGATACGAGAGCCTCAGCCGACAAGCCGAAAGTCCTGACCTTGTCATACTCGCGCCTCAGAATATCCGAGCCGTTCTTCCTGGTTGACCTTCCTTCCCTTGTCTGCTGGTATGATGCAGTTATAATCCCCGATTTCAGTATACCGGCATTAAGGCTGGTGTTAAGACGGGCGTAAGCAAGTTTCCTCTTCTGGGGATCAGTTTCGTTTATCATATAGTTTTCAAGAACCACTTTGTGATAAACCGGTATGTCGGTCTGTTTCACATTCTGGTAAAGCACGGTAAGTGAAGTTCGGGGTGTGAGCAAAAATGAAGTCTTGAAATAGTGGTCTGATTCATCATAACCTGAGGGACTCTGGCGGCCGGTAGTATCGCCTCCTACTATATCCCCGAATTTCCTGAACGAGACACCGGCCCTTGCCGAAACTGTTTTATTGCTGAATGAAAGAAAAGAATGAAGTGTCTGTTCCATGCCATGGGTGGCTATTCTCCCAAGCACGCCGCCTCCCCAGTCGGCCTCACCGGTGAAGCCTGTTTCATGACTGAAGGCCTGAACTGTTCCCCCGATAGCATCGGAGCCATACTGAACAGATCCACTTCCCCGAAGCACCTCAATCTTTCCCGTGCTGAAAGGGTCGATGGTATTGAAATACTGGTTGGGGCCGTATCTCATGGTCGAATTGCTAATCCTTATTCCATCAAGAAGAAGAAGTGTCTGGTTCCCAGTAAGTCCTCTGATAAAAGGAGACCCTCCTCCGTGATTGGTTTTCTGGACAAAAACCCCGGGAGTAAGAGCCAGAGCTTCAGGTGATGTTCTCAGCTGATACTCTCCCACCGATTTGAGATCAATCGCCCTTACTGCATCGGGAGTGTTCATTATCACAGAGTTAAACCTTCGTGCAGTTATCACCACTTCATTTATGGCATGAAGTTTAAGAGAATCGTGAAACTGGGTTCCGGGTTTGTCCGTGGCTGCAAGAAAGCCGGGAAAGATAAAAAGAGTCATAACGAAAAAAGCTTTCAACATGTTCATCCGGTTTTTGGGTTTTCCAAATAAAGGGATTTTTTTTGATTTGTCCGATGCATCAAAAACATAAAGCTGCCGGGGCTTCTGCCTCCATATAATCCTACTTTTTTATTACTTTTACGACCTCCATCGCTAAGGCATACATACACAGCCGAAGCATACAAACACACTTTTGCGGAATGAACACCAGAAAATATCACAATGATCCTTTTGATCCTGAACTCTTCAGGCAGGAAGGTCATAAAATAATCGACCTCCTGTCCGATTACCTGAAGGAAATTACAAGCAGGCCCGACACACCGGTTTTGCCCCGGACTGATCCGGATGAACTTTCGGCATACTATTCCCAAAAACTTGAATCAGGCGATCCCGAATCCTTCACCGACTATATAAGTGATTTTATTGACAAGTCAAATCACCTTCACCATCCGAGGTATTTAGGTCACCAGGTGACATCGCCATTGCCTCATGTGGCGCTGGCACAGCTATGCTCAACACTGCTGAACAACGCGGCGGCGGTATATGAAATGGGACCGGTTGCCATAGCAATGGAAAGGAGTATTATCAGGATGTTTTCAGGAATGATCGGTTATGACGATAATGCAGATGGTATTTTCACCCATGGCGGAAGTACGGGAAACCTGACTGCCATGCTGGCTGCCAGGCAGGTAAAATCGCCTCATAACATATGGGAAGATGGCGTTCAAAAAGAAATGAAGATCGGATTCATGGTTACGGACCAGTCGCACTACAGTGTGGCCAGAAACGTGAAAATCATGGGCCTGGGAAACGATGCTCTTGTAAAGGTCCCCTATGATAAAAGCAACAGGATGTGTGCCTGTCAGCTTGAAAAATGCTACGAAGAAGCACTTCAAAAAGGAATTCAGCCTGCCGCCGTAGTAGCCAACTCATGCTCAACGGCAACCGGTTCATACGATGATCTTAATGCTATTGCCGACTTCTGCGGCAAGCATAATCTGTGGCTTCATGTCGACGGTGCTCACGGAATGGGAGTACTCTTCTCCGGCAAATACCGCCACCTTGTAAGGGGAATAGAGAGAGCTGACTCAATAGTTATTGACTTTCACAAAATGCTGCTTTCACCGGCGCCGAACACGATGGTGTTATTCCGCGACGGCAATCAATCGTACGAGACATTTGCACATAAAGCATCTTATCTGTTCGGGAAGCAGGGTGAACATGAATGGCATGCCAGTGCAAAAAGAACCCTCGAATGCACAAAAAGCTCACTCGGATTTGTTGCTTATACCGCATTCAAATACTGCGACAACGAGTACTTTGAAAACTATATCGACAGTCGCTACAACCTGGCAAAGAGATTCACTGAAATGATCAGGAATACAAAAAACTTCGAGTCCGCGCTCGAACCCGACGCCAACATAGTATGCTTCAGATATAATCCGGGCGGAATGGAGACTGAGGAACTCAACCGGCTCAATGCCGCCATCCGCGGCAATATCATAAATGAAGGTAAGTTTTACATTGTCCGGACCGAACTGGAGGAGAAACTCTGGTTACGTATCACCATTATCAATCCCCTGACTTCGGAGGAGGATTTGAAGCTGCTTCTCGATACAATCGAACAGGCAGCATTATTGATGATGTCGCCGGATATATCCTGAAAGGCACTGCAGGAAAGCAGACCAGGGGAAAAAATATCCTGGGATCCATCCTGGAAAGCATGCTCAAAAAATAAACAAAGACATTCCCGGCCCTGATACGGTCATTGTCAAATCCCCCTTCCCGGGGGGATTTTTACGCGTGTTATGAAAACACATCTGCTTTCTCCATTCTCCATTCAGCATATACAGACCATCATTTTGCCAGAATATGTATAAATTATTGTTAAATTTGTTAAAGAAGTTTAAATGAAGGGAATGGCATTTTAGAATTTCCTAATTTCGCTCTCACATACGATGTTGTAACAGATCATAATCAATATTTTCCGGATGAAAAGGACAATCATAATCACCCTGGCAGTTTTTGTATTCACAATGATTGCCCTGTATGTATTCAATAAGTTAACTTCCCGGCAGGACCGTAATCTTATGTTTGCCGAGGCCGTTAAAGGCGATTTTGAAGTGTCGATATCGACACCTGGCGAGATCTTAGCAGAAAATGCTATCGATATTAAAGCCCCTGAGGTAAGCAGGGGAAGGGATTTTCGTGCCCAGCCGCTGAGGATCACTGATATGGTCTCGGAAGGAACAGTTGTAAAAACAGGCGATTATGTAGCAACCCTCGACAGGACACAATACGACAACACCCTGAAGGATGAGCGTGAAAGGCTCAACGAGTACAGGAACAACATCGAGATGAAAAAGATGGATACAGCTGTGACGCTCACCAATTTAAGAAACAACATAAGAAATCAGCTTCATACCGTGGAGGAGGCTGAAATAACACTCCAAAACTCAAAATACGAACCGCCGGCCACAATCAGACAGGCTGAAATAAACCTGGAAAAACAGAAAAGACTCCTTGAACAGAGAAAGAGAGGATATGAGCTCAGGCTTGCCCAGGTTAAAAGGGACCTTATAAGACAGAATATGTATTATAACAGGATCGAAAGAAGGGTTGCAAGTCTCGAAGAGGTACTTGCCGGCTTTACCATCACTGCACCCTCGCCCGGAATGGTAGTCTATAAAAGGGATCGCAGGGGCACAAAGATCAAGATAGGATCGACAATAAACATGGCCGACAGGATTGTAGCCACGTTGCCCGATCTCAGTTCTCTTCTGTCACGTATCTATATCAGTGAAATTGAAATAAGAAAGGTCAAGCCTGGCCAGAATGTTGAAATAAAGGTTGATGCTTTCCCCAACAAGGTTTTCACAGGCAAGGTTTATACCGTTGCCAATATCGGGGAACAGCTTGATAATTCCGATTCAAAGGTTTTCGAGGTAATGGTTAAGTTTGACGGATCCGATCCCGATCTCCGTCCGGCAATGACCACAAGCAACAAGGTGGTAATCCAGAGATACAGCGATGTAATTTATATTCCCACGGAGTGCGTTCACGCCGAAACTGACGGTATTCCCTTTGTTTATACCAGGGACAAGACCAAGCAGATTGTTGTTACCGGTGATGCTAACGATAAGCATATCATAATAGAACAGGGCTTGAAGCCGAAACAGTCAGTCTACATTATGACACCGGAAAACGCTGATGAATTCATTGTAAGGGGTGAGGAACTCAAGGAGATCAATCACGAAAGGATGACTGCCAGTAAATAGAAAAACCGCGAAACACACTGGCGCTTCGCGGTTCCTGTTAGAGTGCCTGATTTCCCTATTTTTTATCGTAGGCCATTTTTGTTGTAACCTCACCGTTCGGGGTGTCCCTTTTGGAAACAATTGTGAGTGAAGCAGGGCTGTTCAATGTCCAGGTCTCTGTAGTTGTAAACTCCATCGACTGCCCATCACGTTCAAATGCCATTTTGGTCACAATGTTAAGTGATTTTCCGTCGGCCGACCAGGTTGCGGTGGACTTGCTCTCACCCATTCCCATTGTGTTTACACTTTCCTTTCCGTCGAGAGTATATTTACTGGTGAAGTTCATGGTCTGACCATCCCTGCCCTGACGTGTTCTTTCAACGGTAAGAAGATTGGCTTCCTGGCTTACAGTGAGATCACCGCCGCCCATTCCCATTCTTCCGCCGCCCTGGCCCATTTCGCTCTTTTCAGCGTTAAAAGCCCACTTTCCCGAGAAATTTGCCTTTGAGCCCTGGGCATTGAGAACCAGCGGCATGCAAAGAAAAGCAAGCATTACTGTAATTGACAGTATCTGCATGGTAACATTTTTCTTCATATTCAATAAATTTTTATTGGTTATTACTAATAGACATCCCGGCATGGCTAATTATTCCATGCGATCAATAAATCTCCACATCGTGATAAAACTCATAATAAGAAACAAATCCTTATGGAAAACCATCCCGGCATCCGGAAGCGTGGCAATTCCTAACCAGGGAATACAGCCAGGGATGAGAACTCTGATAATTTGATAAATATGGAAATTTATTTATATCTTTCGCCTGAAAAATATATTAAAATTATCGGGGCTATGATAAAGAAGTTATTTTCATTTTCAGTAATCGCTTTTTTGCTGATCTCATGCGGAACAGGCGGAAACAGGGAAGTCTCTCAGAACAACGGGGAACAGGGTCCTGTAAAGGTTGAGTTTGCTTCGCTGATAGATAATCCTTCAGAATATGTAGGTAAAAACATAAGCGTCGAAGGCAAGGTCGTACATGTGTGCATGCACAGCGGGAAAAAACTGTTCATCACCGGCGACAATCCGGATATAAGGCTTTATATTCAGGCTGGAGAGGAAATGCCGAAATTCCCGACCGAGCTTCTTGGAAGTATAGTTAAGGTTGAAGGCAAACTGACCCAGCCCGCTGCAGCTTCAGTTGAGACTCACCACGGCGACCATGCATCGTCAGCCGAGCATGCTGAAGCCGGAACCGATGTCTGCGAAACTGAAAAAGCACTCGCTTCACAAACCGCACTTGCCGATCTGATGATGGTCTATTCAAAGCACACCGTTATTAAGTAGCAATTATTTAATTACTTGATTTAAAGGTCAGCCCCAAACTGACCTTTTTTAAATTTTTCTTCCATGAATATCAACAAATTCAACCGAATAACACATCGCGATATAGGATATCTGATCGCGGGCATGACGATCATTTACGCGTTGTCAGGAATTGCCCTGAACCACAAGAATGACTGGAATCCCAATTACATTATAGACAACAGGTCATTCCGGACCGAAATACCCGTATCGAGGGATAGTTTCAATGAAGATGCTGCAATGGAGATCCTGAAAGAAATTCCCGGCAGTCTGGAATACAAAACTTTCTATTATCCCTCAGGAAACATTCTTACCATCTTCGTCGACAACGGTTCGGTAAGGATAAACTCCGACACCGGCGAAGGAACGATTGAGAGAATAAGCAAGCGACCCCTGTTTTACCATATAAACTTCCTCCATTACAATCCGGGAAGATGGTGGAAATACTTCAGCGACATCTTTTGCCTCAGTCTGATGTTCGTGACTGTCACCGGGCTTTTCCTTGTAAAGGGAAAAAACGGAATAACACGAAGAGGAGCAGTTCTGACAGCAATAGGAATTATACTGCCGCTGATCTTTTTATTTATTTACTGATATTAAGCTGAGGTCTGACTTAATCAGATAACCGGGGAAGTTGAAAATAACAACAAAAATTTATCGTGATTCAATAACCTGCTTATTGTAATTCAATAAATTTTTTACCTGAAACGATATGTATTTCAGGACTTTTTGTCGTCCTCTCCGGATTCTGCCTTCGTATTATCCGGTTCATCATCGACCCTGGAGGCTTTTTTGAAATCCTTAAGTCCCTGGCCGAGACCTTTCATTAGCTCGGGTATTTTTCTTCCTCCGAAAAGAAGTACTACCACAAGCAAAATGAGAATTATTTCCGTCATACCTATTCTTCCCATGATACAAAGTATTAGTGATCGGCTAAAGATAGTTTTTATTGTTCAAACCGTCAAGTACATCGATCCGGACCGAGATGAGCACAAAGGTCATCGGATTTGCCGGTGTCAGGATATTTCAGAAAAAGCATTCTTCTTCCTGAGCTTATAGTTGCATAAAGGCCCAGGCAATAAATATGAGCAGACCGACCATCACCCAGCTCAGGAAAAAACCAACCAGATCCTCCCTGTAGCGCCTGAAAAAGTTCTTCCACCTCTCCTTTTTCCTCCAACCCGGAAGATCGAGGAGCAGCAGATCGTCACCCGTCAGCTCACCATGGGGTTTAAGACCGTCGGGACCCAGATGGTCAGCATCTGATTTCCGCCTCATATTGTCGAAGAAGCCTTCTATCCTCTCCCTGTCTTCGGGCTTTGTAAGCAGGCTGACCAGCCAGAACACGAAGAATCCTGAAAGCATTGCCAGTCCGAAGGGTCCGGGCATCCACTTATAAACAAGTACGAGTTCCCCGGTCGATATGTAATTTGCTGTATAGTAAACAATAAAAGATACCAGCACTGCAGCTGCGGCACCGTACCTGTTTGCCCTTTTCCAGATAATACCGCCAAGGAATATTATACCCATGAAAGCTGCAATTGTTTCCACAAAAAGAAATCCGTGAAGCACATTCTTCACCCCCAGTGCAAACAGGACAGCCATCAGGGATAATCCGAGCCCTGAGTAACGCCCCATCCACAGCAGCTTATTGTCGTCTGCTTCCGGATTGATGTATTTTTTATAAAGATTCTGAGTGAAAAGCGCACCGGTGTTCACCATGAAATTGGAGCACGACGACATATTTGCCGCCAGTATTGCGGCCAGCATCAGGCCTACAAGCCCCGGTACAAGGAGCACACTGCAGGCATAGCCGAATGCCATTTCCGGATCTGGGAGCTCAACTCCCTTTATTATAACCAGGGCGGCAACGACGAGACCGGTCATGGCCCAGCCTATGGTAATCAGTCTCTTTATCATTGATCCGAAAGTCTGGCCTATCCTTCCTGCCCTTTCGGTGTTTCCTGTTGCGCACATCGACACCATATGGGGTTGTGCAGTTATTCCGACAATACCATTCACTGCAAGCATCGCGATCGTGAAAGCGTCTATCCCGCTGGCGCTGTTGAACAAATCACAGAAATGATCTGGCAGGAGCTCCCTCATGGTATGAAATCCGCCCACTTCCCTGAGGCCAAGAGGAATAAGCATGATTGAAAGGATTATAATCAGGAACGACTGTATAAAGTCGGTGTAAGCCGCGGCGATAAGGCCTCCAGCGAAGCTGTATATTATAAAGGCCACTGTCATCGCGAGCACTATCGCGTTTGGCTTAAATAAATTTCCCGAAGCGACAGCGATAACCTTCGCTGCTCCCTGAAGCATGACACCCATGCTGAATACAAAGAATACTATTGCAAAGATTGAATATACAAGCCCCATTGATCTGCCATACCTGTCTTCTATAATCTCGCCCACGGTTGTACGCTCACTACGGCGGTAAAAGGGAGCAATAAGCCAGTAAAAGGGGGTTATGAGCATGTTTTTCCACTGGTACCAGATCGTGGCAAATCCGTTACTGAATGTGGCGCCTGTCTGGGCTACGGGCATCTCGGCATGGGTCCCGACACCGAATGCCTGCCCAAGCATTATGTACCACTTGAATTCTCTGTCGCCCCTGAAATAACTGTCACTGCTTTTTATTTTCCTGGAAATCCATATTCCGAATCCCGTTATCAGGACAAAATATCCTGTCAGAACTGCATAATCAAGTATTGCCATAAGGTTTTTCTGCTTCAGTTTTTACTCCCGGAGGAATTATCCTTTCCGTTAACGATTACTTTTTTTATTGACATCCTGTAGTCCTCCATCTGAAAAATGATCAGATCGGCACGCTTTCCGGGTTCGAGAGAGCCGCGGTCAGTAATCCTGCATGCCGCCGAAACATTCCTAGTGGCCAGGTCAATTGCCTCACCCATGGAATATCCAGTGAACTTCATCACATTCCCGACACCGTTTCTCAGAGGAAATGATGCTCCTGCCAGGCAATTCAGCACCGGGTTCTTTATAAGTCCATCAGCGGAAAGAACGATATCGCTGCCGAGGAAGACATAATTGCCGGGGTCCATTCCAATGAAATGCGTTACATCAGAAACAAGGATAATATTACGGGGACCCTTAACCTTGCAGAACACCCTTACCTCCTCCGGAAGAAGATGATGCCCATCAGCTATTATTGAAGGAGTAAGCAGATCACAGGCCAGCTGCGGCCAGATCGGGTTACGGTGACGGTCGATCAGGTTTGCACAGCCATTGCCGAGATGTGTTGAAAGACGTGCTCCCCGGTCAGCTGCTTCCATGATCTGATCTGCGGAGGCATTTGTATGCCCGATGGAGACAATAATATTCTGCCTGACGCAGCGGCCGATGAAATCCATGGCACCTTCAGCTCCGGGGCATACCGTAACCTGGCGTATATTCCCGGCTGCCGCATCCTGATATTGCATGAATTCATCCCACGAAGGTTTCCTTATGAATTCAAAGGGGTGGCAGCCGTAATAACCGGTCTCGGGAGATATGTAAGGCCCTTCGAGGTGAAATCCGGCAACTGAAGTTCTTACCTCCTCATCCTCCTGCAATGCCCTTGCCAGGTTTCTGAAAACCTTTACAAGCTTATCATGCGGGCCGGTAATCACAGTAGGAAAAAAAGTTGTCACCCCATCCGCCCTTATGGCATCTACAGCCATCCTTATCTTTCCTGTAGCGGCAGCAGGATCTGAGAAATCAACACCCCTGTAACCGTTGATCTGATTATCAATCAGTCCGGGAGCAACAAAAACATCATTTAGCTCTTCCGACATCGGAATTTCATTAACCGAAGCGATCAGGCCGCCTCTGAATTTTATCCTGACCGGTTTGCCTGTTTCATAGTGAATGGCTGATACTTCTCCTGATCTTTCCATCATTGATTATTTGTATCATTAGTCAACCAATGCCGTTCACAATCTGATAACCCCGCTTGCCGACTCCTTGTCGAGGAAAAGGTGCCAGTCGGGATGTTGCTTCAGCATCGTGGCAGGTACCATTTTGCCGGGGCTTTCAGAAAAAGTCAGCCTGACAGCTTCTGCCTTAACCTTATGCGGCACTACCGAAATTATTGTTTTACATTGCATTATCTGCCATACACTCATTGAAATCGCAGTTTCGGGAACCTCCTCAACCGACCCGAACCATCCCTCATTTACCTGCTGAAGTTTACATTCCTTATTAAGCTTTACCCTGAAAAATGCCTCGCGGGTTTCGAGATCAGCCGGGGGATCATTGAACGCGATATGTCCGTTGACTCCTATCCCGATAATACCAAGATCCACCGGTTTGTTTCTGAGTGAACTTGTCAGTTCATTTAGAAGTGTGTCAATATTCTTTTCCACATCTATGCTGTGAAATCGCTTCACGGCAACCAGGTTAATGAATCTCTCATAAAGGTACTTCCGGAAACTGGCCTTGTGGGTAATCGGGATCCCGATATACTCATCGAGATGAAAAACCTCAACTCTCTGCCAGTTAACATTCTCCCTTACCAGTTCCCTGAACATCTCAAACTGCGAACTGCCGGTTGAAACCACCATTCTTGCCTCTCCCCTGGCGGCAATTATTTCATTCAGTTTAGATGCAATCATACTGGCGGCTTCGGAGCCAAGCTCATTTGCATCGTTGGAAACATAAATCTTCATATCAATACTTATTTCAAATATACATCATCACAAAACCGGCACCCATAAAATGTGAAAAAACTCTAAAATCAAGATTTATCCGGCAAATGCATAAAATTAGAATTTAATATTAACAAAGCAATTCTTTATCTTCACCCAAATTTAAAATCCGATGCCACGATTTACAACAATTTCTGTTATTATTCTACTGCTTTTTTCAGAAGCCTACGTCATGAGTCAGACAAGGGGCATTAACCGTGACAAGTACCGTATCTCTATCAGAAAAACCGACATTCCGATTAACATTGACGGGGTTCTGGATGAAGAACCATGGATGACTGCAGAAAGAACAACTGAATTTCAGCGTGTTACACCTAC
>JAAYQC010000217.1 GCA_012519515.1 Bacteroidales bacterium
ATGTGGATACAATTCAGCTTTTAAATATTGACAGTACCAATATTCAACCTGAGCACTGGGTTATGATGACTGAAGCAATAGAGGAGAATTACAACAAATATGATGGCTTTGTAATAACCCACGGAACTGATACATTGGCATACACATCAGCAGCTCTTTCTTATTTAATTCAAAATTCAAACAAACCAATCGTTGTAACCGGTGCTCAGAAACCTATAAATGTTGAGATAACCGATGCAAAGAAAAATCTGTTGGACAGCTTCAGATTTGCTTCAGAAGAGGGTGTAAGCGGTGTATATGTAGTATTTGACGGCAAAGCAATAATCGGAACAAGGGCGAGGAAAGTAAAATCAAAAAGTTACAGCGCTTTTGAAAGCATTAATTTTCCCGTTGCGGCAATAATAGATGATAGACGCATAACGAAATATATAAGCAATTATAATATAGAAAGAAAAGTTCAATTTTATAAGGAAATATATCCAAGCATATTTTTATTGAAATTAGCTCCCGGAATGGAAGCCGATGTACTTGATTGTATAGGTAATAAATACGAAGGAATAGTAATTGAAAGCTATGGTGTGGGAGGACTTCCTTTCCTTGATAAACGTAATTTTTTAAATAAACTTGAAGGAATTATAAAAAGGGGGAAAATAATTGTTGTTGCTACTCAAGTAATGTTTGAAGGAAGTGACATGGGCTTATACGAGGTAGGAGTTAAGGCACTTCAGAAATATAATGTTCTCCAAGCTTATGACATGAACATTGAGGCAGTAATTACAAAATTAATGTGGATTATGGCTCAAACCAAAGATTTTGAAGAAGTAAGAGCTATGTTTTACACTCGAATACACGAAGATTCTCTATACTAAGAAAGGAATATTGATTTAGCTCTGCTATATCAAACAAGGCAAATATGAAGAAAGTTGACATGCATATGCACACCATTGCTTCTGACGGCACATGGGATGTGACAGAATTAAAAAATGAATTGATAAAAAATAAGATTGATATATTTTCTCTTACAGATCATGATAGTGTTGAAAATATCAAAAATATGCAAGATATATTAAAAAACAAGGACAATTTAATTTTTATTCCCGGAACGGAATTATCAACCGAATATGAAGGAAGGGAATATCATCTGACTTTATATGGCTTTGATATAAATAACTTCGGCTTACTTGAACTGATGAACCGGACAAATCAAAACAAATTAAGCTCAAACCTTGATTATATAAAATATGCTGCAAATAAATATGATAATGTAAGCGTTGAAGATTTTGAAAGGTATGAGAATGACAGAAAAAGAGGAGGCTGGAAGTCAGCCAACTACATGATTGATAAAGGAATACACAAGGATATTCCGGAACACATAAGGGATGTTTATGATTCGGGACTTAAGGCTGAATTGAAAGGTCCTGAGGAAGTTATAAACATTGCAAAGAAAAGCGGAGGAAAAATATTTCTTGCTCATCCTTCATATCACTATAAAAATACTGCTATGCCCATGGAAGAATTAAAGCACTGGTTAGAGCTTGGAATAGATGGAGTAGAGTGCTTTTCTCCCTATAACGGGGACAGAGCTGAATACTATATAAATTTCTGTAAGAAAAATAATTTAATGATATCAGGAGGCTCCGACTGCCACGG
>JAAYQC010000255.1 GCA_012519515.1 Bacteroidales bacterium
ACCGTTATTTCCTTAACTTTTGTTAGGTCCTGCGTGGAAAAAACAGTAGAATAGAGCGTTCTCGACTCCGTTTTTTCCTCCCTAACGGTATGGGATACCGAGAAATGCCGCGCGCCGCTCAGGACCCTTATTTCGGCGTCCATGGCCCAATGGTCTGATGGAAGCTCAATTGTTTTTTCGATGGAGAAGGATTGATAATTGTAGTTGGACACGTAGGCTTTTCTCTCGATTTCCGAAATCAGCAAGAAGAGAATCGATTGTTTTTCTCTCAATATTTCAAAGCCCTCGACACGAACGTTCCCTTTAAATCCAAAATCAAGAGGGATTTCGGTCCATTGCTCGTTCGATTTGACATACCAAAAATAATCTTCTTTTCGCTCGACGCAGTTTCCCTCGAAGGAGCCCTTCCTGAAAAGGAGTTTGTCTTCGGATAGGATGCAGAGCGTTTCCACAAAGGATTTAGAGCCCTGAGCGCTCACGGTTTCGCATTCGAAGAGCTTCTCGGACAACACAACTTCTTCTGAAGCGCCGTCTCGCGTCTCAATTGAAAAAGTCGTGTAAGTCGTCATAGGGGGCGACGAGTCGCCGCGCAGCATATCATCGGAAAGCGCTTCGTCGGAAAGTTTTTCGCGCTGCGCTTCTCCAACTGCCTGCCTTTCGCGTTTTTCTAGCATGGTAACGAAGACGCCCGACGCGGTTACGGCGTTCTTGAGAACGGGCATATTGAAAGACGAGAAACCGCCCTGTCTGGCGTCCGCTGAGTTGGTTACCGCCATTCTGACGATCGCGGGGTCGAAGGTTGAAAGATCAAATAAAACGCCGTCCCTTGAGATATAAAAGTAGGGCGTTCTTGGCAATTCTTCATCTTCAAACGACCCCAAGAAGCAGTAGATTGGAACGCTGGCGACGAGCAGAAAGAGGACGCCGACGCAAAGAAGCTTGCGCTTCTTGCTTGTGAATTTCGGCGTCGGTTCGTTCTCTTGACCTACAGGAGTCGCGGGCACAACGGCTCCAACGTCGTTAAGGCGCGATGAATTGTCGTTGCGTTCCATTGTTCGGATCCTCTATAAAACTCGGGCTGTTGGCTTCCATACGCGTTAGGTTGTTGGAGGCTGCTTTTCCGCCGCAAGTTTCTCTAATATTTCGAATTGGTAATCTTCTGCGCTCGTTTTTTGTTTTGAACGTCCCATCGATAAACGTTGCCTAACAGGTCTGACGCGAGCAGAAAGCGCGAGTCTTTGGAAAAACCAGCCGACCATATGCTAGCGTAGATCGAAAGGTAATAGGGGTGAAAATGCATATAATCGGAATCCGCTAGTTTGTGACAGGCGTCTGAAAAGGCTTGCCTATAAAGGGTGGGAAGATGCGATCGCAAGTGGTATTTTTGCTGCAGCTCGAGGTCGTACAGGCAGAAATCATGAAGTCCATACGCAACGTAACGCAAATCGGGCGATATAACGAAAACGAACGGATTAAACAAAAGGTAAGGAAACGTGTCGCTGCTGACGTCTGGAACCGTTATCTCTTTAACTTTTGTTAAATCTTTTGTGGCAAAAATAATACCGTTGAGCGTGAGCGTCTCCGGTTTTTCCTGGCGAACGGCTTGATAGACGCAGAAGTGTTGGGCGCCGCTTAGAACCCTTATGCCGGAGCACACGACGTTTATCTTGTCGCTGCCGTAACAAAAGTTCGAAGGCAGTTCGATCGTTTTTTCAACGGTAAAGGATTCGTAATTGCAGCTTGACACATAGTGTTTGCATTCTGGTTCTCCTGACGCCGAAACGAGCAGGAAGAGGATCGACTTCTTTTCTCTTACTATCTCGTGCCGTAGGACGTAGACTTTTTCTTCGACTCCAAAATCGAGAGGGACTTTGGTCCATTGATCGTTCGATTTGACGCACCAAAAAAATTCTGTTTTGTCGTTGACTGTGGAGCAGAAAAATAATTTGTCTTCTGACAG
>JAAYQC010000099.1 GCA_012519515.1 Bacteroidales bacterium
CAAAATCAAGGAATTTCAGTCGGAAGAACTGGAAACAGTTATTCTGTCAGACAATTATTCCGTCATCTCAGCTGCTGATAAAGGGTTATCTTTTGATCCTTTGGCCGAACCGGTCAGGCAATACGATGTCAGTGAAGACGACCTTGCATCAATCATCTATACCTCGGGTACCACGGGCCGCTCGAAGGGGGTAATGCTCACTCACAGGAATATCTGTTTCAATGCCGTGAAAGGCAAGGTAATACAGCCTGTCGACGAAAACGACAGATTCCTGTCGGTACTGCCTCTGTCACACACCTACGAGAACACTCTCGGACTGATACTTCCGCTGCTTGGAGGATCGTGTATCTATTACCTTCGAAAACCCCCGACACCATCGGTGCTGATACCGGCAATGGCAGAGGTTAAGCCTACGGTTATGCTTACGGTGCCGCTTATCATGGAAAAAATCTATTTCAATAAGATACTGCCGACCTTCATGGAAAAGAAACTGCTGAAACTGCTCTACAGGATTCCGTTCATCAGAAAGAAACTCCATGCAATTGCCGGAAAGAAACTATACAAGACTTTCGGCGGTCACCTGAAATTTTTCGGGATAGGAGGCGCAAAACTCAACAAGGCAGTAGAAAAATTCCTTATCGAAGCTCGATTCCCCTATGCCATAGGATACGGCCTTACTGAAACGTCGCCGCTGCTTGCAGGCGCCAACCCCGCAAATTCGGTATTCGACTCCACGGGCCCGGCAATACAGGATATCGAACTCATAATAAATAATCCCGACCAAAAAACAGGCGAAGGCGAGATCTGGGCCAGAGGAGCCAGCATAATGAAAGGCTATTACAAGGAACCTGAACTTACCAGTGAGGTTCTTACACACGACGGATGGTTTAAAACCGGTGACCTCGGATTGTTCGACTCAAAGGGAAACCTTTACATAAAGGGAAGGCTCAAAAATATGATACTGGGTTCAAGCGGGGAAAATATCTATCCCGAGGAAATTGAGTCCATAATCAACAATTTCAGGTTTGTGATCGAGTCGCTCGTCATTCAGCAGAAAGGCAAACTGGTCGCGTATGTACACATGAATATGGAAGAGCTTGAGAAGAAATACTATGATTTCAAGGATGACATGACCAGGCAGTTAGAACAGAAGAAGGAAGAATTGCTGCTGGAACTCCAGAGATATGTCAACGCGAGGGTAAGCAAATTCTGTCAGATCAACAAGGTCGTCCTTCAGCCTGTGCCGTTTCAGAAAACAGCCACTCTGAAAATAAAAAGATATCTCTACGCTTAACGGGAAAAGCTGGTTCAGCCCGGCAATACACTAATGCCAGGTTTTTTCATAGCGCTGTTATCTGATTTTTCAGAAGCGCCGGCAATTGAAGCAAACATAATCAGGATCCCCTCCGGCGGAAGAAGTATGAAGCATTTCTGAAAAGAATTAAACAAAAAAAGAGCCGTGAATAAACTTTTCTTGAGAAATCAGTCGGTTTCGGCCCCATTTTTGCATTTTATCGTAATTTTGAAATTATATTTCCGTTAATCAGTTAACCAAATACAGTTAGATGTGAAACCCGCGTGTATCAAATATATAAACAAGTATTTAAATGATTTTCAGTCATGTGGGTTCCCCGCCTGAGCGGGGGCAGGCATCATGTAATTAAAATTAAATTCAATTATGATGAAAAGAATTTTTGCTTTACTCATTGTTTCAGCGCTGCTAATGACTCAGTTCAGCAGCTGTAAAAAGGACAAGGGAGATCCTCCCGTTCTTCCTCCTGCCGGATCGATGACCATTGATTTCAGCAATTTCGACCATGCCGGCAAAGGCATGTATTCTGTTTCATTAACCAAGGGCACAGAGAACAGTACCTGGGAACTTGCCGCCGGAGCAGCCATGCTCTGGAAGGTAATCATATACACTCAGCTGGCAGTGCCTGTTTATGCATTTCAGCTGACAGCCGACGAACAGCCTGTATATACCGACGACAAAACCTGGCAATGGAGCGCCAGCACAACAATACTGAATACAACTTATCAGGCAAGGCTCACGGGCCAGGTCAAGGGATCAAGCAATGAATGGAAAATGTACATCACGAAAGAAGGCGCCGGGGGGTTCGAGGATTTCCTGTGGCTTGAAGGCAACTCCAACCCTGAAGGAACCTCAGGACAGTGGAAGCTTTATGAAAGCCCGGCAAACCCGGTTGAAATGGTGAAAATAGACTGGACTGCAGAAGCAGGGAAAACAGTCTCCGTGAAATATACCTTTACAAAAGCGGGAAATTCTTTCGGAGGAAGCAATATAGAATACGGGGTGACACAGAATTCTCTCAATGCTTATTATTCTATCTACTATTACAATTCCTCTACAGCAGAATTCTTCGAAATGGATGTCGAATGGAGCTCGACACTGAAGAATGGAAGAGTCAAATGCCTGAAATTCTTCGGTGATTCCAACTGGCACTGCTGGGATAGCAATTACCTCAACTGCGACTGCGATTAGCTGCGGCTAATGAATTTAAAAAGAGTTAAATGACAATAAATTACCCTCGTTTCGAACGGGGGTTTTTTTTGCCGTAAATTATTAGTACTTTTCCCGCCTTATTTAAATCAGAC
>JAAYQC010000100.1 GCA_012519515.1 Bacteroidales bacterium
ATTAATGCTATATAGATGGAGTGATAATCCTGATAATGTTGAGTTATCATCGGGTGAATATTTCACGGAATTTACTTTAACCATCAATGGAAAAGACTATCAGAAATCATGGAATCTAAGAGCTGAATTTATCATACATTAAGCACTAACGGTACGTGGGGAAAACGGTATGCGGCCAGTGGTTCAGGGTTCAGTTCGGAGTTTGGGGGTCAGGATTCCGGGGAAATAGTCAATGCCTAAATAACGTTGACTCTGTGCCGTTCTATCGCGGTTTACCATACCAGTAACATATCTGCTATAAATCTATGTCATGGATTCTCGATAAAACACTTTCCTGGTTCTTTCCCGGCATCGACAATCTGTATTAACTACCTTTCAGAGTAATACGTAATACATTGTCTTGCGGTCTTACGGTCTTGCAGTCTTACGGTCTTGCAGTCTTACGGTCTTACGGTCTTGCGGTCTTACGGTCTTGCGGTCTTACGGTCTTGCAGTCCTGCGGTCCCTTCCTCTCTTAGTCTCTGCGCCCTGTGCCTTGTGCGATGTGTCCTGCGGTCCTTTCATATGTGGCTGATTGTCTGAAATAAAGCCCGAAATATGTTATAACATTGTTATAACGGAACAGTACACGGTGCGCTGCACGCGGTTCGAGGTTCGGGGTGCAGCTCAAGCGTTTAGTTTTAACGTTTAGCGTCCAATTTTGTTGACCTTGCGCCTTGAGCCACGCATCATTTGTTAATTGTAAATTGCTAATTGCTAATTGTTTAGTCAAAACCCACCCCTAGCCCCCCGCTTGAGCGGGGCAGGCTCTCCACTGGAGGGAATCCATCCGATGCAACCTTCGCTAAAACCTCATTGTAAGAGACTTGCACGACCTGCAAGACCTGTCACTGCCCCCTGTGCCCTGTGCCGCAAGCCGCGTGCCGCTCGCCGTTCTATCGCCTATAATACATGATACATTGTCGTGTGCCCTGCGCCCTGCACCCCTCGGCAGTCCTATTCATGATTTGATTCCAGAAAGCGACAGGCCGGAATGAAGACCTTTTCAAAAGCGGCATCAACCTTGTCTGCAATCTTATTGTTATCTGCCGGGAAGGGTTTCTCGTGGGAATATTTGTAAGCAAAATCCATAACATCAACATGCGATCCGGCCCCAAGAGTTTCAATCACTCCTTCCGGAGGTACCACCTTATCGCCGACCAGGGGTATCGCGAATATCCTGTCGCGGATAGCCGCCAGTAGTTTTTCCCTCTGCTGCCTGAAACGGAACGGGTCGAGCATCGACCGGAAGGCCATTCCCAGCGGCCCTGAAACCAGACGTCCCATTAGTGAATCCTTTTTTTCCACTTCTTCCTCGAAGTCATTCCTGAAATAGTGAGAGATATTTTCGAAAGCCTGTTTATCCATGATATGCTTCGATTCAGCATTCATCCTTCCGAAAACCGATCCCCCACAAAACATGAACAACCTGGTTCCGTCGAAGTAACCCCGGCTGTCGGACATGAGCAATATCTCCGAAAGGAAAGCCCCTATGGAATAGGAAAAGATATTTATTCTGCCTGTGGCCGGCACCACCGGATGACTGCCCTCCCTGATCTGACTTACCAGCCTTATGATATCGTCAACAGTCTGATAACCCGACATTACAAATCTCCGCGGATCCTCGGCAAGTCGTCTGCTCAGGGCATGATTGGCGAAAGATGAATTCCTTATTTCGCCCATCACCGGAATCCTTTCCCTGATCAGCCTTATCATTGTTCGCGGATCCTTCCACGAAACAGGTGCCCTGCTTATATGAAATGATATGGGAAACAAAAGGACATAACTGCCGGTTTCGGAAGCCAGGTAATAAGCCCATGCAAGATATTTGTCCCACGATCTTTCATTCAGTCCGTGAAGCAGAAGAATAAGCTTGTTGCTTTCTGAAGCCGGAACAAAAACCGGGTAGGAGAACTCAATATTCTCTTTTATTGACTGATCCTCCCCGCTGAAATGGTAAGCCGGAAGGCTGTCCGATACAAAACCTGTGTTTACAATCCTTATTCCCGAAGCGTTCAGGGATATTTCGCCGGCATTCGGATCGAATGATGAAACAAGGCCTGTATGAATTGCTGTGAATCCCATGGTCTGTTAATTTTTCCGTTTTGCGCATCAAAGAAATTCATAGCAAATGAGGCCGGCAAAATTATGTGCCAGCCTGTCCCGGTGTGTGACGAAAATCAAAAGAATGGGACGAAATCATCGAATGAGTGACGAAATCCTGTATGGTCTCCGGAGCTTCGGGATTGAAATTCGCCATAAAAAATAAAAAGCCTATTTTTGCTGAACAAGAATGATCACATGCCGGATTTCCAGAAACCGATAGCGCCTTACCTTATTGAGAAGAAGAATATTGTTAACCTCATTCTCTTCACGGCGCTTTTCGCGCTTGTGTTCATCAACATTTACTCACCCTTCGGCGCTGACAGGTGGTTCAGCCTTACCCGGTTCCAGTTCTTTACCTATTCAAGCCTGGTAATTCTAACAGGTGTTCTGGTGGTTGTCATCAGCAGGATAATCATGTACAAGGTGTGTAAGAAGAAGATCATCAACCTCGGTCAGTTTCTTATCTGGATAGCAGCCGAGGTGCTTGCAATGGCTCTCTTCTATTCTCTGTTTGAGAAATTCGTCCTGAATGATGAAAGGGACTTTATTTTCCTTGTAAAGATGTCGGCCCGAAACACCGCTCTGGTTCTTCTTCTTCCGTATTCGCTTGCCTGGCTGTACCTTTCCTGGCATGATAAGAAGGAGCAGATCAGGATACTTGCCGAGGGACAGCAGCCGGATCCCACCCCGGATATGATTCCCTTTTACGATGATAAATCTGTTCTCAAGCTTTCTGTCAAGAAGGAGAGCCTTCTTTACCTTGAAGCAACTGAAAACTATATAACGATTTGCTATCTCAACAAGGGAAAGGTGTCAAAATATCTTCTGAGGGCGACCATGAAGAGGATGGAGGAAACATTCGCCGGAACCGGGATAGTGCGCTGCCATCGTTCCTACATGGTCAATTTTGAAAAGGTAAAGGTAATACGAAGAGATAAAGACAACCTAAGGCTGGAGCTCGATCATCCCGATGTAATGGATATCCCTCTTTCAAAAACCTACCTGCAGAATGTAATGCAGACCTTTGCTCTCTACAGCGAATAGCGGGTTTTAAACACGTGAAAGCGGCCGGGGGAAGCCATGTTCAGGCTGTTTTCCGGTACCTGTTGATAGCCAGTGCGGTAAAAACCACAGCTATTGCAACAAGCGCGAAGATATCCCTTTCAATATCTGCATAAGCCGATCCCTTCAACATTATCATCCGGTATATCCTCATGAGATAGGCGACGGGGTTAAGCAGATCAATCTTCTGAGCCCACACCGGCATGCTTTCGAGCGGGGTGAATATCCCGCTCATCAGTATGAAGATTATCATGAAGAAGAAAGCCATAAACATGAACTGCTGCTGTGTCCCCGACATTGTTGATAAAAAAAGCGCCATCCCCAGGGCTGCCACCAGGAAGAAGGCTGAGCACAGGAAAAGCAAAAACAAACTGCCCTCGAAGGGGATGTCGAACAACAGTTTCCCGATACCAAGACCAATGGCAAGATCAATAAGCCCGATCACCAGGAAAGGTACCATCTTTGCCGTCACAAACTGGTATTTCTTAACGGGTGTCACGTTGATCTGCTCTATGGTGCCGATTTCCTTTTCCCTTACCATGTTAAGGCCGGCCAGAATAAATCCTATTGCCATCACCAGGATCACCAGTATCCCGGGAAGCATATAGTGTTTGTAATTGAGCATCTCATTGTACCAGTACCTGTATGTAATTGAAGGCGATGCCATCATGGCCGCCGCCGCGGGATTGGCCGAAACGATTATGTCGATATTGTAATCGCGTATTACTCCCGACAGATAGGCCCACGACAACTGGGCCGTCATGGCATTTATGGCGTTTACTGAAGCCATGACTTTCGCGGATTTCCCAAGACCGAGATCCCTTCCGAATTCCTGAGGAATATGAAGAACAAGATCAGTTTTGTTTCCATAAAGAAGATCGTTCGCTTCCTTCCCGGATGATGTGGCCTGAACAATGCTGAAAAACGGCGATCCTTCGAGCTTGCTTATCAGTCCGCGCGATTCCGCTGTCATGTCATTGTCGATGATACACAGCCTGGCCGATTTTATCTCAAAGGTGATGGCAGGCACCAGGATAAGCATCTGGACTATCGGAATGCCGAAGATGGCCTTGCCGATGAACTTGTCACGGAAGATCTGAAGGAATTCTTTTTTTATCAGGAATATAATGGTCCGCATTTCCCGGTTTTATCTTTTATCGTTTATCATGTGCCTGTTTCGTCATTTGACTTGTGCTTATTTTTCATTCTGTTACTTACTGCAGCCTTATACTGAACTTCCTTACTGCAAGTCCCATCATGATTACCGTCATCAGGATCAGGATAAGGGTTTCCTTCCAGACATGTGCAAAGCCAGTACCCTTGATCATAATATTCTTGATGATAACAATGAAATACCTGGGCGGAAGAACCGAACTTACCCAGTCGTATATCTTCGGCATGTTCTCAATGGGAAATATGAATCCAGAAAGGAGAACTGTAGGAAGCATCATTCCCACCAGGGAAATAAAAATCGCCTGCTGCATCGTCTTTGCCACGGCCGAAATCAGAATTCCTATCGAAAGTGAAAGGAAGATATATAGCATGCTCTCCGCGAGCAGCAGGATAAGGCTGCCCTTTACAGGCAAGCCGAATACCAGTCGCGACAGTACAAGTATTGTTACAACATTCACAATCGACAGGAAGAAATAGGGAGTGACTTTCCCCAGTATTATCTGAACAGGTTTCAGCGGAGAAACCAGCAGAACTTCCATAGTCCCGAACTCCTTTTCCCTTGTCAGGGTAATGGAAGTCATCAAGGCACAGATAAGCGTCAATACCATGGTTATCACCCCGGGGACGAACATGAACTGGCTTTTCAACGACGGATTATAGAACATTCTTACCTCCGGCACGATCACCGGGATGGATGCCTGCCCTGCCGGCATCGACAGCTGACTGAATCCGGAGATTATGGCATTGGCATAAGTGGAGACCAGGGCTGCAGTATTGGGTTCGGAGCCATCGGCAATAATGCTTAGGCTGGCGTTTTTGCCCGATTCCAGATTCCTTCCGAAATTCTCGCCGAACACAATGACCACCTTTGCCTTTCCGCTTTTGAGAACCCTGTCAACTTCGTGATAGCCTGACAGGTCAGCTGTTTTCCTGAAAAAATCCGATGAGCATGTCCTTTCAATAAGTTCGCTTGTAACGTCGTCCTTTGAGAGGTCAAGAAAAGCCAGGCTGGCGTCTTTCAGGTCGGTGCTGACCACATATCCGAAGAGGATTATCATTATAGCGGGAATCCCGAATATTATAACAAGGGTTCTGACATCCCTGAAGATGTGAATGAATTCCTTTCTGACAAATCCTAAAAATCTCTTCATCCCAATCCATTTATATCAGCAGTTTCCTGGGAATACTTCATACCCGGCCGGGCGATCTTCACGAAAACATCCTCAACCGAGCCTGCATCATATTTCCTCTTAAGCTCCGAAGGTGTATCAAGCGCCACTATTCTTCCATCGCTCATGATCGATATCCGGTCGCAGTATTCAGCCTCATCCATGTAGTGGGTTGTCACAAAGACCGTTATTCCGGCTGAGGCAGTTTCATAGATCATTTCCCAGAACTGCCGGCGTGTCAGCGGATCGACTCCTCCTGTCGGTTCATCCAGAAAGACTATTCTTGGTTCATGGAACACTGCCACGGAAAACGCGAGTTTCTGCTTTAATCCGAGAGGCAGGGCAGAGATCAGGCGATCGCCGTATTCCCTGAATCTGAGTTTGTCGAGAAGCCGTTCCGTCCGTTCCTTTATTGTCTTTCTGTCGAGCCCGTAAATACCGCCGTAAAGCATTATGTTCTCTCTGATGGTAAGATCCTCATAAAGAGAGAATTTCTGGCACATGTAACCTATGTTCCTCTTTATTTCCTCAGGCTGCCTGCAGGCATCGAAACCGGCGACCATCACTTCTCCCGAAGTCGGTTCCAGAAGTCCGGTCAGTATCCTGATGGCTGTTGTCTTTCCTGCTCCGTTGGCGCCGAGAAAACCGAATATCTCACCTTCATACACATCAAAGCTGAGCCTGTCGTTTGCCACGAAACTTCCAAACTTCTTTACCAGATCCCTTACCCTTATTACTGTTTTTCGATTCATGGATTCCTTTATTCATTCTTTTCCATAAGTTCCAGGAAGCGGTCTTCGATACCTGCTTTTGTTTCGCTTATTACGGCATCGGCAATGCCGGCCCTCAAAAGGTGTTCGGATAATTCCCTGCCGGGTGTTTCTTCAGAAAAAGTCACATGTATGGAATCACCGAAGGGAAAGACGCTAAGCGTAGCGGGGTAATTTCTCAGGGCAAGCAGCAGTCGGTATTTGTCGCCGGCCCTGGCGCTGAAAAGCTTGCGTGAGAATCCGTCCCTGATATTCTGGGGTTTATCGACCGACATAAGCTTACCGTCCTGTATCAGTGCAACTCTGTCGCAGTTCATTGCCTCGTCCACGTAGGGAGTCGAAATCACGATGGTTATGTCATGCTGTTTAAGCTTCCGCAGCATTTCCCAGAATTCAGTGCGCGACACCGTGTCGACTCCTGTCGTGGGTTCGTCGAGTACAAGCAATCGCGGCTTGTGGATAAGAGCGCACGACAGGGCAAGCTTCTGCTTCATCCCGCCCGACAGCCTGCCGGCCAGTCTTTTTCTGAAGGGTTCGATATGAGAATAAATATCCCTGATAAGCTCATAGTTCTCTTCCACCGTGGTTCCGAATACCGATGCATAAAAGTTCAGGTTTTCCTCAACGCTCAGATCAAGGTAAAGACTAAAGCTCCCCGGCATATACCCGATGTTTTCCCTCAATTTTCTGTATCCCTTTGTACTGTCGAGTCCGAGGATGGTCATGGAACCCCTGTCGGGAAGCATAAGTGTGCTTATAATCCTGAAAAGAGTGGTTTTGCCGGCTCCGTCGGGACCAATGAATCCGAATATCTCTCCTTCATTTACGTCAAAGATGATGTCCTTCAGGGCCTGCCTGTCCCCGAATGTCTTGCAAATTCCCGATGATTCAATTGCTTTTGACATGATCTCAGAAAATAGCTTCCCCGGGCATTCCCGACTTCATTGTACCGTCGTTTACCACCTCGATAGTGACTGCATATACAAGTATCACCCTTTCCTCCTTAGTCTGGATAATCTTGGGAGTGAATTCGGCTTTTTCCGAAATATGGCTTATCCGACCCGGGAATGTCATGTAATCCTTGTCGCCGTCATCGACTCTGACCGTGCATTCGCTGCCAACCTTCAGATCGCCAAGCTGAGCTCCGCTGACATACACCTTCAGCTTCATCACCGAGAGATCGGCAATCTTTACCAGCGGCCTGCCCGCTGTTGTGATCTCCCCGGCCTCGGCATATTTTTCAATAACTCTACCTTTAAGCGGACTTCTCACATAAGCTCTCGAGAGTTGTTCGGTCAGAATTGCCTTTTTTGATTCATACACCGACAACTCCGCCGCAACCGATGCCTTTTCGGTGTTGTTTGCAGCTATCTGCTTTTCCATCACAGCCAACTGTCCGGTCAGATCATCATACTGTTTCCTGGTGGCGGCATTATCCTTCATCATGTTTTCTATCCTTTCGATATTTACATTCAGGTTCTGCATCTGCTGCCTGAGGATATCATTCTTTGCATTTATTGAACTGACCTTAGCCCTGATCCCATTCATTCCGGCGTCGATCTCATTAAGCTGAAGCCTGAAGATAGTTGTGTCCGTAACGGCTATTCCGGCTCCTTCCTCTATCTCCATGCCTTCTGCTACAGGAAATGTCAGAATTCGTCCACCGGTTTCAGAAGAAACCGTTACTTCAGTGGCTTCAAAAGTACCGTAGGCATCAGCTTCACCTGATTTGTCCCTGCAGCCTGCAATAAGAGCAGCGGTGATGATGATCGGCGTTAAATACTTCATGATTATATTATTAGATAGTTTGTTATTCAAATTTGACCCCCTTTCTTCTTTCCCCATTTAAGGGGAAATGAAGCTATCCCGTTGCGGGCTCCTTCCCCCGGGGATATGTCGGATAATGGTCATTCTATTTCTTTTCCGCTTATATTATAGTAGTCGGCCTGCACCATTGCCAGGTTTATCCTGTGTATCTCATGGTTTATTAGGGCCTGTTTTTCCAGGTTGATCTCGTTCAGCAGATCGGTTGCCGTGATTGTACCGTTTTCATACTGCGATTCGGCGGAGGAGGTTATCCTCTTGCGGAGACTGATCAGTTCGAGGTCGGTTTCGAGGAGAGTGCTCAGGCTTTCTATCTCGGCTCTCTTTGCCTCGAGCATCCTGTTAAGGTTGTCGTTCAGATCGTTCTGACGGTTTTCTATTATCACATGCTGGAGTCCTACTATCTGTTTTTCGGTCTTTGCCTTGTTCCAGTCGAAGATGTTCCACTTTAATCCGGCACCCAGTATATAATAAGGTGCGAACTCATCCTTTAAAAAGTTGTTGCCGGGGGGATTCCCATAGCCAAGTGTGGCAAATCCAAAGGCTTTAGGCATTCTGCGGCTGTTTATTACCTGCAGGTATGCATTAAGCTGATCTTTTCTAAGATCGAAGATCTCCAGCTCGGGCCTGCTAATCACGTCCGTTGAATCGGTGTTGAAAACGGGCATCACCAGTTCCGGGACAGGATCCGTTTCAGTTGCAGTTAACGCCGACAGTATCCTGAAAAGCGACTCCCCGCGTATCCTGCTTTCCCTCAACTGCTGTTCAAGTTTTATTTTTTCAGTGGTCATCACGTCGATATCGGAGTGCAGGATCACACCGTTTTCCACTCCCGAATGCATGGATGCTATCCTTTTTGTAATCAGATCGAGATAGTTGTTCAGAAGTTCATCCTGTCTTTCAAGAAGCAGCAGATTGAAATAACAGGTGTTGATCTGGCTTCTCAGCTTGTACAAATCGGTTTCTGACTGCTTTTCATTTATAAGCAGATCAGCCTTCTCGATGGCCCGGGCTCCCTTTATGGCTCCCCCGTCGTAAATCACCTGGTTTATGTCGACATTTAGCCTGTATTGCTCATGAGGCATGGGTTTGACAGCATCTGCAATACCCGGTACCGGCAATGAACCAAGTGAGTTGCCGATATCGATCACTTCTGAATTGTAGACAAAGCTGCCGGAAACATCGAGAGTTGGAAGCCAGCCACTCGATATATTCCTGTCCCTGAATTCCCATATCTGACGGTACGAATCTTTTTCCCCGGCCAGTGCACTTGCGGCTTCCGCCTTACGGTAGCATTCCCCGAGAGTAAGCATTGTTCCGTTCTGGCCTGACGCAATCCATGAGATTGCCAGAAAGATGAATACGAGTGTTAACCTGTTCATATGATGTGCCTTTTATCTTTGTTTCCCCTTGTTTTATACGTTTGTTCCCGTTTCACAGCCTTTAATAGCCCTTATGACAAAACCAGCAGCAAATTCCTTCCTGTCTTCCAGGTATTTATTGAAATCCTGACCTGACTTCTCGAAAAGCACTTCCATTATACCACGCGCCGCGAAGGGAAAAACGCTTATTGCCGCTATCGATGTCATGACCTGGGGCAATGTCTCCCTTGTAATATTGTACCTGATGAGCTCATCGTGATGCTGCTTTTCCAGGGTGTTCCATAATTCGTTGATATTAAACTTCCAGAGAAGTTTCCTGATTCTTGCCGGATTCCTGTTTATTTCATTAAGAATGAAAGCCGGAAGACGTGGATTTTTCTGGAGGAAGGAAATATGTTCCCTGTAAAAGAACCTGATCTTGTCTTCAAGTGAAGCGTTTTCATCTAACACGGGGGCAAACCTGCTAAAGATTAATTTTGCCATTTTTTCAAAAACCGCTTCGAAAAGTCGCTCCTTGGTACGGTAATAATAATGAAGCAAAGCCTTGTTGATTCCCGCATGGTTTGCAATATCCTGCATCCTTGCCCCGTCCATGCCCTTCTCTATAAATACCTCGGTGGCTGATTCGAATATCCTGTCTTCGGTTTGTTTTTCAACTTCTGTCATATTTTAACCTTTTAGTTTATCCAGTTGGTTTAACCGGATGGTCAAAGATAAACAGGTTTTTTGGATATGCAATTAATTTTTGATTTTAACCCTTGTAAGCTTGAGAAGAACGGCACGCGGCACGCGGCTAGCGTTTAGGGTTTAGCGTTTAGGGTTTAGCGTTTAGGGTTTAGCGTTTAGGGTTTAGCGTTTAGCGTTTAGCGTTTAGCGTAGTCAAATATCTCATTGTAAGAGACCTGCAAGACTTGCAAGACCTGCAAGACCTGCAAGACTTGTCTTCGTGCCCTGCGCCCTGTGCCCTGTGCTCTGTGCCCCGTGACCTCAGAACAACTCTTCCGTTGTCAAATACTTTTCACCAGAGTCGTAATTGAATGTAAGAATGACGGACCCGTCAGGCAGGCTGTCTTTTTTCTGATAGATTGCAGCCAGAGCCGCTCCAGTCGATATTCCAACGAGCAGTCCTTCTTCCCTGGCAGTCCTGCGGGTAAATGAGTAAGCTTCCTCCTTCCCTATCCTGACAACTTCATCAATCAGGTCGGTGTCAAGTATGGATGGTATAAAGCCGGCACCAATTCCCTGTATCGGGTGCGGACCGGGTGTCCCTCCGCTTAGCACCGGCGACAGTTCAGGTTCAATGGCAAACACCTTCAGCAGGGGGTAGCTTTGTTTCAGTATCCTGGCACATCCTGTAAGGTGACCTCCCGTACCCACACATGCAAACACACAGTCGAGCCGTTCCGGGAAATCGGTCAGTATCTCGCGGGCTGTGGTTCTCATGTGAATTTCCGGATTGGCTTTATTGTCGAACTGCATGGGGATCCACGCTCCGGGTATTTCAGATTTCAGCTGCTCTGCCCTTTCAATTGCTCCCTTCATCCCCATTTCCTTTGGGGTGAGTTCGAACTCCGCCCCGTATGCCTTCATTATCAATCTTCTTTCAAGCGACATCGATTCAGGCATGACCAGTATGACCCTGTAATTCCTGCAGGCTGCCACCATTGCGAGTCCGATTCCAGTATTTCCCGATGTGGGTTCAATAATGACGCTTCCGGGTTTCAGCAATCCTTTCTTCTCGGCTTCATCGATCATCGACAAGGCAACGCGGTCTTTGAGGCTTCCACCCGGATTTGCCCTTTCAAACTTTAACCATACGTTCAGCGATGGATCGAAAAGCCGGTTTATCCTGACAACAGGCGTGTTTCCAATAAGATCGAGTACTGAATCTGCCTTCATGAATGTCTTTACCTTTAATTAAATTATAAAACTGCCGGACTCCCTGAAATCATTATTGTTCCTTACAACTATCTGGCTTTTGTGATAAACTACCGAAAATGGAGCCACGCTTTCGGTTAACCATACATTGCCTCCTATTATACTGTTCCTTCCCACAACCGTTTCACCACCAAGTATCGTGCTTCCCGCGTACAGGATCACGTTATCGCCGATAGTGGGATGGCGCTTGCTTGATGCTTTTCCCTTGTTGACGCTTAATGCGCCGAGGGTCACTCCCTGGTAGAGCTTCACATTTTTTCCTATCTCGGTTGTCTCCCCTATAACTATTCCTGTTCCATGGTCTATTGAAAAGGGGCTTCCTATCCTGGCTCCGGGATGAATGTCAATTCCGGTTTCCCGGTGAGCAAATTCGGTGATCATTCTTGGAAGAAGGGGTACGCCTGAACCGGCAAGGGAGTGGGCTATCCTGTAGCAGAATATTGCAAAAAATCCCGGATAAACAGCCAAAACTTCAATCAGCTCTGTTGCCGCCGGATCCGACTCAAGTATAAACTCTGCATCCTTGAGAAGGACTTTTTTTAATTCCGGAAGGGATGCCAAAAAATCTGCTTCGACCTTTTCCCTGTCGCCGGTCAAATCATCGAGTACTATAAGCAATTGTTCCCTTGCCGAACCATCGTTGTCGTGAGGCTCCGTTTCTTCAATATCCTCACCAAAGGGAAACATGAGACTGAAAATGGTCCTGACAAACTTTTCAACAGCCTTGTTATCGGGTATCCATGTTTTAGGTCTTGTCACTCTTCCCGGGTATTAATTTAACATTTAACATCTTTTGATAAAATGAGATGGCAAAGTTAAATAAAATGAGGCTTTATAATTGAAATTTATTTTATCATACCGTTTGGTCATTAAATTCCTAAATTTGGTCGTGAACGAAATTCCGGTTCTTCCGGAACTGCATAAGTTGAGCAGTATATTAAAAGTAATCATAGGGGTTTACGGACTGGGTAACAAGCCGCCCAAAGCCCATTCCTGAAGAATGGTGGCGATCAGCAATGACCGAAGGCTTGCAGTGTGCAAAAAGCGATTACTCCCTGCCCCTGTTCAAAATGGCCGGATGGTCTGACATAATCCATAAAACACCTCTGGAACCCATGGTCAGGGATCAGGCTTGCAATTTGTAAAAAAAAAGCAGGAATGATGATTTGTCATTCCTGCTTCTTTTATCTGATTTCGCCCGGTGTCAGGGCGTAAAAAAATGAGACAAACGATTTACTGGCACTTCAGGTTAGTCCTTTTTGCCTTTGAGGGTTCGGCAAAAGGACCGAACAGCGCGTTTTTAAATGAAGCGCATGCTTCTGCGGTCTGGCCTTTTCCTTCCTGTCCGAGACCGAGCTGAAAATAAAACTTGGCTTTGGCTTCTGCATCTCCTGTTTCGAGGGCAAGGCCTTTCTGGGCATACTCGATACCGCTGTCAAACGATTTCTTTTTATTGTAAACATCTGCAAAATAGTAGTAAAGATCCTTGTCTTCCCCGTATTTGGCAGCTTTATTAAGAAGTTCCAGGGCCTCATCAGTGTTATCAGCCTGATTGGCCTGCGATCCGGCAGCCCGGAAATACTCAAGTGCAAGAGTGGATGCTTGATTAATCGCCTGATCATCCTTGCCTGCTTCAAGCTTTCCAAGGAAAAGATCGATGCTTTCCTCAAAAGCGGCATTATTATTCTGTGCCCTGTAGATCAGAGCCTTGTTGAATATGGCATTGCTGAAATCGGGGTTGATGACCAGAAGACTGTCGAATGCGAGAATGGCATTGTCATAGTCCTTGTCTGTAAATAATTCTGTACCCATTTTATTATAGCCCTGAACCAGAATTATCGATGCATTGTTCTTGCCTGTCTCATTGCCATATTTTTCCGAGACATCTGATGCAAGTTTAGCAGCCTTTATTATTTCAGCGGCCGACTTGTTCTCTTTCATGGCATTATTGGCCAGCCTCACATACAATCCCGGCAACACCTGCGTGGCTTTTGATTTCAGATCGTTGGCCGATTCGCCAACCTGTTCCGACAGAGTTACCACGTTCTCAAACGCGGTAATGGCACCCTGAACGTCGGTCTGAAGCAGCTTTGCACCTTCATTGTAAACTTTAATCACATCATTCCTTTCCTGTCCGGAAGCAATGGAAAAAGCCATAAAAACGGCCAAAAGAAATCCTGTTAATTTTTTCATTATGTTCATGTTTATTTTATGACAGATTATCAGGTTATTACATTAATTCTTAATATATAAAGCGATAAAATTATAAAAAATTCCAAACTTTCACTTAACAAATTGACAAGTATTGGAAATAAATGGACGAACATTAAAATATTGAGCATTCTCAACAACTTGCTCAGTTACTCATATGCCCGCAAAAATTTTGCCATTATTCGCTATAAAAACAAATTTCTTTTATGCGCGACATGACCAAAAGGACTACTGTATCATATTCCCGTCACAAAACTCCCCGGAAATGACATACCCCGAATGAGCATCCATCAGCCGGCAGCCTCTCGGAAGAAGAAGGATAATTTTGGTATAAAATTTGACACTGTGGCTATAATCGGGATATAATTATAAACTGAGAATTAGTGATATTTGGAATAAGGAATTTTATTTAATTTTGTAACTAGCCTATAAATCTGTAAACAATGAAAAGTCTGCAATATTTTTATTTAGCACTTCTTCTTGTTCTGATGATTCCCGGCGGATGCAAGAAGGATCCTCCGCCTGTTATTATCCCTGAAGCAAGCGATGAAAAGAAATTCATCTATAACGCACTCTCCACCTACTATTTCTGGGAAAAACAGGTTCCCTCGCTGTCAAAGGCCCTCTATGAAACGAACAAGGACAGCCTTAATGCTTTTCTGAACAAGAGCTCCGACCCTGAAGCCCTGTTCTACAAACTTCTTTATAAGTACGGGGAAGTCGACAAATTCAGCTTTATTGTCGACAATTATACCGAACTTGACGACTGGCTGGCTGGTGTTTCCAAAACGGTCGGGATTAACTTCAAGCTTTATTACATTGATAATACCAGCAATAAGCTTGTCGGTATAATAAGATACGTTTATAAGGACTCTCCCGCCGAAGATGCAGGACTGAAACGCGGGGATATTTTCACCCATATCAACGATCAGCAGCTTACCGATGTCAACTACAAGTCGCTTCTCTTTACAAATGTGAATTACACCATGGGGTTCGCGGATTACAACGGGACGACTTTCACGCTGAACGGACGCTCGGTGGCGCTTACCCCGATCGAGATCATGGAGAACCCGATCCTTCTGGATACCATCATGGATGTCGATGGAATAAAAGTGGGCTATCTCGTATACAACGGTTTCACCAACTCCTACGATGTGAAGATAGGCACAACCTACGACATTGAGCTAAACAATGTAATGGGAAGGTTCAAGAATGGGAATATAAGCAAGCTTATCCTCGACCTCAGGTACAATTCGGGCGGATATATAAGTACTGCAATTTACCTGGCAAGCATGATCCATTCCACGAATACTTCCCTGGTTTTTGCTAAATCACAGTTCAATGATCTTCTGACTAGCTATTATCTTACAAACTACGGTCAGGATTATTTCAACCAGCATTTCCAGGATAAGATTCCCGCTACCGGGAATACACCTGAGACGCCTATCAATTCACTGGGAATTGGAGAAATATATGTCATTACAACCTCCGAAACGGCATCTGCTTCCGAAATGCTAATCAATGGCCTGAGGCCTTATATCACAGTAAAGCAGGTTGGCACCAATACCTATGGCAAGAATGTGGGTTCCTTTACTATTAAGGATTATATCGATAATGCAGGAACTGTTAATCCGAGACATAGATGGGCAATGCAGCCTGTGGTTCTCAAGATAGCAAACTCCGCGGATTTCAGTGATTTTACCAATGGTCTTAGCCCCGATATCGAAGCCAGTGAATATGCTGTCGACCTGCTGCCCTTTGGAGATCCTGAAGAAGATTTGCTGAAAGCCTGTCTTGACGATATCCGTGGAGTGAAATCGGCTGCGGTTGTAAGGCTTTCACCATTCAGGCCTTTCAAATCCACTTCAGATATGTCTCCGCTGAACAGGATGATGTACACAGACAAGATTCCTCCATTGCCTGAAGACATCCGCTGATCCGCGCCAGGGCTTTGTTTTTCTTTTTATCCCCTGAATCCGCGATACGGAACAGCTTCAGTTTCTACGCGGATTGTCGCGTTAACAGGACGACTATTGTTCTGCTGCTATATCTATAATTTTAATCTCGAGCGGTTTGCTGAACAAGGCTTCAGTCACAGTCCCGAATTCGCTGAAGTAGGGAGCTGCAAAATGAAAGTCAATGGCTGCCTGATTCTTGTATTTCTCCACGAAAATAAAATTTGTCTTTTCATAGGGATCCTGGTACAGCATGTACCCGAGGCATCCTTCTTCCTTGTTTGAATTTTCAATTATCGATTTCGCGGCGTTGATGAAATCAGCTTCCTTGCCCGGCTTTACGAAAGCCTTTGCAATAATCATCTTCGGATAATCTGGTGCAGGGGCAGCAGCCTCAGCCTGTGGTGATTCCGACACGACAGGAGCGTTTTTCTGTTTGCATGAGAAAGCTGCAAAACCGAGTACGATTGAAAGGATAAGGATTTTTGTCTTCATATGGATAACATTTTAGTTTGCCAAATTTAGCTTTTTTCATGAATCAATGTCGCGAATGCATCTTAAAAACAACCCGCGTATCAGATAAAGTCAGTTTTCTTTCCTCAGATATTGCATCAGGACATTCACTGCCTCATCCATGTCGTGACCAAAAGTAAGGATTCCTTCCCTGTCGCCGGCCATCACTATTATCCTTTTCTCAATTACATCCGATTCGCTGAAAAGCCTGAATATATCCCTGGCCAGACCCGTCGTCCCGTATTCCATTGAAGGATTTGTGGTCGGCACTTTGTAAATAAGCTCATTCCAGAGGTCGATGCTGTGAACGTGCACCACGGCATTAGCTCCCTGATCAGCAAGGTAGATGGCTGCATGTGTAAGCGACTCCGACGAAGCTTTCAGCGGTCCGGTGCACTGAACCGCATTTTCATCGATATTGAATGAATTGACTTTTACATAATGACCCGGCTCAAGCTCGGGAATCTCCCCGGTGGCGGAAGCTGTAATTATGAACTGATTGCTTTTCCCTATCCTCATACTGATATTGCCGTAACACACGCCATTCTCGTAGGCTCCGATAATATCCATATTATAAAGTACTTCCCTCCAGTAATTTATTATTTCGTACATTTCGTCGGAGATTACAGGTCCCGACTGATTCCAGTGGCAATTGAATTTTACTACGCCTTCCATATTAATTATTATTGTTTTTCCTAAAATAAACCAGGTATGCTTTCTTCCCCCAGGTATGCAGATGGTTTTTTCTTTCCTCCCTGATAATCAACCTGGCCAGAGAGATATCAAATCCCCGGCAAACTGGTTTTGAGTATCAAATTTACAAAATTAACGACTTATTGCCAGTCATGAAACCATATTTTAATTATAGGGTTGATGATAACAGCTCCCTATCCGATGAATTGCTTTTGCTTTTTAATAATTCGAATTATCGACCGAAAACCTCGAATATTTTGCTAAGAACTTAATATATTCTAAATTTGCAATCGTGATGGAAAGTTAATAATAGTACTTACTATATGGTTAATAAAGAGGAGTTTAGAAAAAAGATAATAAAGACTTCCGGACAAATTTTCAGCCGTTACGGTTTCCGCAAGACCACCATGGAGGAAATATCCAAGGCTCTTAAAATGGGGAAAAGCTCTGTCTATTACTATTTCAAAAGCAAGGAAGAAATCTTCAAGGCAGTGGTGCTTTATGAAGCCAATATACTTCGAAGTGAACTTACTAAAGCAATTAAATCGGTTGATTCACCTGTCGGCAAGATGAGAAACTATGTCTTTGTAAGAATGACTTCATTCGAAAAACTGTCGAATTACTATAGCGCCATCTTTGATAAGCATCTGGATCACTTTGATTTCATAGAGCAGATACGGGAAAAATACGACCGCGAAGAGCTGGCTATTCTGAGGCTGATACTGTATGACGGTGCCAGGAAAAAGATATTCAATGTGAAAAACAGCGAGTACACCGCGCTGGCGGTTCAGACCACCCTTAAGGGACTGGAGGTCCCGCTGTTCTGGAAAAAGCGTGAAATAAACCTTGAGGAAAGGCTGAACGGAATACTGGACGTGCTTTTCAACGGCATACTTATGAAGTGATTTCCAGGTTGTCCGCCGTCATCCCGGTGAACCTCAGCTAACAAAGGGAGTTTGGTCCCCTTCCCTTCTATTTCTTCCTTTTTATTACCAGTCTCTTCTTTTGTTTCAGGCTGACATACAGCCATACAAAGCCGGCAATAACGAAGGGAATGCTTAGCCACTGACCCATATTCAAGGTCATTCCCGATTCGAAATCGACCTGGTCTTCCTTAAGGAATTCTATGAAGAATCTTGCCGTGAATATCAGTATCAGTGCAAGGCTGATAAGAAGTCCCTGAATGTGTTCCCCCTTGTTCTTCCAATAAATTCTCATCAACAGGATGAAGATGAACAGATAAGTCAGTCCTTCATAAATCTGGGTGGGATGCTTGGGAACATTCTCCCCGTTTCTTAGGAAAACAAAGCCCCAGGGCATGGTAGTCTCAACTCCGTAGATCTCTGAATTCATCAGGTTTCCCATCCTTATAAAAAATCCTGACAGTGCAACGACAATTGCTATCCGGTCGATGATCCAGGTATAGTCCTTTTTCTCCTTTCTCACAAAAAGCCACAGGGCTATAAGGATGCCTATGGCAGCACCATGACTTGCAAGTCCTCCATGCCATATCTTTAGTATCTCGCCGGGATTACTGAGGTAATATTTCGGTTCATAGAATAAGCAATGACCCAGGCGCGCTCCAATTATGACTCCAAGCGCCATATATACAGTCAACCGGTCGAGAGTATCCTGTGAAAGATTTTCATTTTTGAATATCTTATCCATGATAATATAACCGAAAAGAAAGGAGGAGGCAAACAGCAGGCCATACCACCGGATGGCAAATGATCCTATCCGGAATATTTCGGGATTGACATCCCAGGGGATAACTGTTAAATGCATAGGCGGAATAGTAGTAATCAGCAAATTTAGTTATAATCGGTAAAATTGCCCTAAGTTTTTTCATTATCCTTTGTCCCGGGCTTACCCGGTGGTATAAAATATGCTTAAAAAATGTAAGTTTGCAGATGCAAAGGCCGAATTTTTTATGATCCATAACGCGTACCGATACTTCTCCCTCCTCGTTGTAATCAGCTTACTGGCTTTCGGTTGTGCAAAGATGAGTTCCCCTTCGGGCGGACCCAGGGACAGGGAAATACCCGTGATACTCAAAAGTGTGCCCGAAAACGGTTCAACCAATTTCACCGGCAGGGAGATTGTCATAAGCTTCGACGAATATGTTGTACTCAATCAGATAAATGAAAAACTGATGGTCTCGCCGCCGATGCAGAAGAAACCCGAAATAACTATCCGCGGCAAAAACATAAGGATAAGGTACGAGGACAAACTCCGCGACAGCACCACCTACACCTTCTATTTTCAGGATGCGATTCGCGACCTTAACGAAGGGAACGCGATAAACAATTACCAGTTTGTCTTTTCCACCGGCCCTTCCATCGATTCTCTGTCAGTTACAGGAAACGCGTACACCGGGCTGAACCTCGACCCTCCGGAGAATACCCTGATACTTCTTTACAGCAGACTTGACGACTCAGCTGTTTATAAAACCATTCCGGATTATATAACCCGCGCCGCTCCGGACGGCTCTTACCGTATCGACAATGTGCGACCGGGAAATTACAGGCTTTACGGACTGATCGATGCCGACAACAGCAAGAATTACAACCTGAGGGAGGAAGTATTTGCATTTTACGATGATCCGGTAAGTGTGACACCTGAAAAAAACTATTTACCCGTCGCGAAGGATTCCCTTCCTTCTGCCGCGACTGCAGCTCCGGCTTCCGGAAATGTGCCCGAGAAGCCTCCGGTTACAGGTGAATATCCTCTTATCCTTTTCCAGGCTCAGAAAAAATTGCACTATCTCGCGTCATCGTCACGAAAACAGGCTTTCCAGCTTTCCTTTGTTCTTTCCCTTCCTCCTGATTCGCTCGGTTTCGGATTTTCAATACCGGGGGAAAGCGACGAAGCGTGGTTCATGGAGCAAAGCCGCAAGCGGGATTCCATAACGGTGTGGCTTACCGATTCGGCTATTTATAACAAGCCTATCCTCGAACCGGTTATCAGTTTTCCATTTACCGACACATCAGGGCTTACCACCCTTAAATATGACACCCTGCAAATGAGGTTCCTGGCACCTGTTCAGCGGACAGTGAGGGGGCGGCCTCCGAAGAGAATCCCCTATGAAATATCCCATTCAATGTCGGGTCAGATCAGGCCTGTAGTCAGGATACCCTTCACTGCTCCTTCTCCGATGCGGGCTCCCGATACTTCGGCAATATATCTTTATGAAATCCTGAAGGAACAGCGAACAAGGATCCCTGTTACCTTCAGCCCCGACAGCATGACCTTGTGCCGCTGGTTCATGAATGCTGAACTGGAATCAGGTAAAAACTATCTTTTCATAAGCGATTCTGCCGCTTTCGGCAGTATTTATGGAGAAAATTCCGATTCAACAGGCACCAAATTCTCGGTACCGGGTCCGGAATCGTACGGGAAACTGATACTCGACATTAAAGGACATTACGGGGGAAAAATTATTCAGCTTCTTAATGAAAGGGAGGAAGTGCTGAGGCAGACTTATCTTATCGACACTGCCAGGATTGAATTTCCGCTTCTTAGCCAGGGCAAGTATAAATTGCGGGCTGTATTTGATCTTGACGGCAACCGGGAATGGACCACGGGCGACTTCGATTTGCGCCGTCAGCCCGAGCCTGTTTCATATTACCCGGGGCTGATAGAGATCAAGGAAAACTGGGAGGTTATCAATCCATGGGAGCTATCCCCGGTTAATTTCAAACAATATGAATTACAGATCAGAAAAACAGCTGCCCGCCGATGATAGGAATTTGAACTAAAACCTATATATTTCAGAAACAATAAACAAGCTTATGCCAATCATGTCGATTTTTAAACAATATATTAATAATTAAATACTTGTAAATATGAAGAAAGTAGTAGCAGGTGTTGACATTGGCGGAACCAATACCGTTTTCGGCATCGTTGACACAGAAGGTAAGGTTCTTGCTGACGGTCATTTCAAGACAACCGATTATCCCGATGTTAAAGATTTTGTAAAGGCTCTTGGGGCCAACGTGAAGAAACTACTGGCCGGGAAGAAAGATCTTGAGCTGGTTGGAATAGGGATCGGAGCTCCGGATGCAAACTATCACAGGGGAACTATTGAACATGCTCCCAACCTGTTATGGAAAGGAATCGTTCCACTTGGCGACCTTGTAAAAAAGGAACTCAATATTAAAGTAGCTATAACCAACGACGCGAATGCTGCAGCAATGGGCGAAATGGTGTTTGGCGGAGCCAAGGGCATGAAGGATTTCATCGTCCTCACGCTGGGTACCGGCCTTGGAAGCGGTATTGTGGTTGACGGCAAGCTGGTTTACGGACACACCGGCTTTGCAGGTGAAGTAGGCCATCTTTGCGTGGTTCCCGGCGGAAGGGAATGCGGTTGTGGCCGCAAGGGATGTCTCGAGACCTATGCATCCGCGACAGGTCTTGTAAAAACTGCATCTCTGATGATAAGCGAAATGAGGGCCGACAGTCCGCTGAGAGATATTCCGCCTTCGAAACTGACATCAAAGGCTATCGCCGATGCAGCAGCCAAGGGCGACCCAATCGCTGTGAAAGCTATGGAATACACGGCTGAGAAACTTGGCCTGGGAATCATCAATTCAATAGTTTATACCAGCCCCGAAGCCATATTCCTTTTCGGAGGACTTGCCAACGCCGGCGAATTGTTGTTCAAACCGGTAAGGGAATACCTCAAAAAGAACAATTACGTACTGTTCAAGAATACGGTCAAGATACTTCCTTCAGGTATATCTGAATCCAACGGAGCAGTTCTGGGTTCAGCAGCTCTTATACTGAACGAACTATAATATTAAATTCAACGGTAACCTCTGACCGGTCGGAAAGCCTTCCGTACCGGTCAGGGCATACCGGTCATTCATTGTCGGTGCCTGTGAAAACCCTGAGAGTCATAAGTATAGATGATAAGCATGATCAGCTTCCGATGGAGGAGATCTCCCGCCTGCTCGACAGCAGCTGCGAACTTCATCCTATCGGAGAACTGAACTGGAAGAATTTTGATTACAGGCCTGAAGTCTATTTTGCAGCAGCCCGTTCGCGGAATGAATTCCTTCTCAAATATCATGTAAGGGAAAGATGGTTCAAGGCAGAAAAGACCCTGCCCAACCAGGAAGTATATGAAGACTCATGTGTCGAGTTTTTCGTTGCTCCTTCAGATGACGGGATTTACTACAATTTTGAGTTCAATGCCATTGGCACCTGCCTTATGGGATCAGGTACCGGCAGGCATGACAGAAAGAGATCCGATCCGTCGGTAATTGCCGGAATCAGGTATCTTGCTTCTGCCGGCAGCCTTCCCCTGCCTGAAAGAGAAGGTGATTTTGAATGGAAGCTGACTCTGGCAATCCCTTTTTCTACCCTCTTCCTCCATTCTGTCGATGGCAGGAAAGGGGATGTGCTCAAAGCCAACTTTTACAAATGTGGCGATAAACTCAGCGTACCGCATTATCTCAGCTGGAATCCGGTTACCACTGAAAAACCCGATTTCCACAGGCCTGAGTATTTTGGACTGCTTGAATTTGCCTGAACCCGGCATGGAAAACTTTTCCCTGTCAGGTCAGTGAATAATATTTGTCATATTTTTTTCACTAAAAACTGAATTTCCATGAACCTCAAAGAAGAAAAATACAGCGGTTTTTCCCTTATCCGGGAAATGCTCGAAACACCCGGTATTATCAGCTCTTTTGACCCGAAGATCTCTGAACGCTTCGTGAAACCCATCTCGGCCAAAAAGGGATTATTACTAGCAGGCGAGGGAAGCAGCAGGCTTTTCCCCGCGAAAAGAGCCATCTGGTCCAATCTGAAGAAAGACTTCCTGATGCCGGTAATCACTGAAGGATGTACCCAGGCGATGGAATATAATCTTGACGACTTTGCCGTTTTCCTGTCATCGAACTCAGGTCAGACCAAGGAGGTTATCAGACTTGTTAACTTTCTCAAGGCAAAAAATCACAAGCCTGTGTTCGGTCTCACTGCAAACGAGAATACAATGCTCCAAAAGCTTGCCGACGACACCCATGTACTCACGTGCGGCAAGGAAGAGGCAGTAGCCGCCAGCAAATCGGTTGTCGAACAGGCTCTCTTCTACGATTCCCTTTTAAGGAATATCCGTGGAGAGAAGATGGAAGGTCTCAGCACATTGGCCGGGCAAACCAAAGAAGTTCTTACTTCCCCTATTGATAAATCGATTACGGAACTGTTAACAAAGACCGATATCATTTATTTTGCAGGACGCGATAACGGAGTGGCCCAGGAGATAGCTCTTAAGGCAAATGAGATAACCAGGAAGAGATCGGCTTTCTTCGAGGGAACCTTTGCACTGCATGGCATCGAGGAAATAATGAACAAGGATGAGGTACTGATCTGGGTCGATCCTTTCGATGACGACCAGGATAAATTCATGGAATGCATTGTTAAGGGAGTTGGTGTTCATATTATAGCGATCTCGACAAAACCGACCATCTTCCCGACAATAGTCATCCCCGACGGAGGTCAGTATGCTGAATACCTCCAGGTAGCTGCCGGATGGAATATTCTTATAGAAACCGGTTTGGCTCTCGGTGTCGACCTCGATCATCCGAAGAGGGCCAGAAAGGTTGGAAATATATATATTCCGGAATAGTCAGATAAATCGGGTAAAAACATTCAGACATGTCACGTAAGAAAGCAGTAGCAGGCATTGATATAGGCGGTACGAACACGGCATTCGCGATAGTCGACCGCAAGGGTAACATCATTGCTGAAGACAAGATAAAGACTTCCCAGTATCCCAGGGCCGATGAGTACGTGGCCGCGTTGTACGGAAAGATAATGCAGATCTACAGGAAATCGGAAGATGATGTGGAACTCATCGGTTTCGGAATCGGAGCGCCAATGGGCAATATAAACAAGGGTACTATCGAACATCCCGCCAACCTTCCCTGGAAGGGAATCACTCCCCTGGCTGAGCTTTTCGCCAGGCATTCTGATCTGCCGGTTGTGGTAACAAACGATGCCAACGCGGCAGCAGTGGGTGAAATGGTTTACGGAGGCGCCAAGAACATGAAGGATTTTGTGGTCATCACCCTGGGAACCGGACTGGGAAGCGGTTTTGTCGTAAACGGGAAACTGCTCTACGGGCATCAGGGTTTTGCAGGAGAACTCGGCCATACGACCATCAGGCCGGGGCTCTGCAACCGTGAATGCGACTGCGGCAAAAAAGGCTGCCTCGAAACTTATGTCTCGGCAACCGGACTGAAACGGACCTTGCTCAAGGTAATGGCCGACAGCATAGCTCCCAGCGAACTAAGAAAATTCAGCTTCGATCAGCTTGATGCTGAAATGATAAACACAGCGGCAAAAAAGGGTGATCCGATAGCCCTGGCAGCATTCGAACGCACCGGCATCATCCTTGGCTTCAAGCTTGCCGATGTTATCTCACATCTCAACCCCGAGGCAATATTCCTTTTCGGAGGACTTGCCCAGGCAAAGGAGCTTATATTTGAGCCTGCACGAAAGTCGATGGAAGAGAACCTCCTTCATATCTACAAAGACAAGGTGAAACTTCTTCCTTCGAAGCTCAGCACGAAGAATGCAGCAGTACTGGGTGCAAGCTCACTGATATGGTCACTCAGGGAATCGTGAAAAAACATTTATAACCGCAGATATGGCAAATTTCAATCAGATATTAAATCATGTTCTCGGTATTTTCTTTATTATTATAATATTTTCCGGGGCTTACGCCTATCTGAAACCCCACCGGCTTCACAAGCGCAGACTATTATCAACGCTCCTTCTGAAGATCAGCTACCTTTTCTATCTTCTCGTGCTGTGTATTATTGTCTACCTTTCTGCTCTCGTAAAGGGAGGTCTCGACAAAGTCTTTTTCGGAATAGAGTTCTTTGCCTTTCTGATAGTACTCTTTGCCCCAAACATCGGGATATTTGCCAGGAAACTGAATTATTTCAGCAAGAAAAGGGAACAGTACAATTATTTTTTCACTATGGTTAACTTGTTGTCAACGATACTGTTAGTTGTAATGTACTCCGTATAGCTTTTTTTACACCCGGAATTGCATATAAGTTGTAACTTTGTTGCCGACCAATAACCTGAAATTATGATCAAAGAACGACTGATCGGTTATATTGAACAGAGTATAACCCAGAACTGGGAAATAGAAGCCCTGTCGAATTACAGGGAAAAGGGTTTATCATACAAGGAGATTGCCGGTAAGATGCTCAAGATGCATATCTTCTTCAGGGAAACCGGCATCAGGGAAGGCGACAAGATAGCCCTTGCAGGAAGAAACTCGGCAAACTGGTGCATCATCTATCTGGCAACCGTAAGCTACGGGGCCGTTATCGTACCCATACTTCCTGATTTCAAACCCGACGATCTGGCAAACCTGATTAATCATTCGGATGCCAGGATATTATTTGCTGACGATAAGATCTACGAAACTATTGATCCGGCTAGAATCCCTCAGATACAGGCTGTCTTTTCAGTCGACGACTTCTCGCTGATAACGGCAAAGGATGAGATCTTCAAAGAGACTTTTGCTTCACTGGAGGAAAAATACCGGAAAGCATATCCGGAGCTGAAAAAGGAAGACGTTAAATTCTCAGATATAAGCAACGACAAACTGGCGGTGATAAGCTACACCGGCGGAACCACGGGCTTCTCGAAAGGTGTAATGTTATCCCATAATAACCTGGCGGCAAATGTGAGATATGCCCAGGCAAACATGCCCCTCGACCCGGGTGATCCTCTCGTTTCATTCCTGCCGCTTGCCCATACTTATGGTTGCGCTTTCGAATTCCTTTTTCCATTCACCTTCGGTTGCCATATTACAATTCTGTCGAAGACTCCTTCGCCGCAGATTATAGTTCAGGCATTCAAGGAAATACGCCCGAGGCTAATACTCTCGGTTCCACTGGTGATAGAAAAGATATTTAAGAAACAGCTCCTCCCGGTCATATCAAAGCCTCATATGAAGATACTCCTGGCAATTCCCGGAATAAACGGGATTCTTCACAGGAAGATCAATCAGAAACTTACCGAGACTTTCGGCGGGCGTTTCAAGGAGGTAGTGATAGGAGGCGCTGCCTTCAACCCCGAAGCCGAAAGGTTCTTCAAAAAAATCGGCTTTAAGTTCACGGTCGGGTATGGAATGACCGAATGCGGACCGCTTATCATCTATGCATCCTGGAATACCACAAAACTGGGGGCTTCAGGAAGACCGGTCGACACCCTGGAGGTTACCATCGATTCCTCCAACCCGCAAAAGGAAGTAGGAGAAATAATCCTCCGCGGCGAGAACGTGATGATGGGTTATTACAAGAATGAAAAAGCCACCGCGGAGATCATCGATGAAGACGGCTGGATGCATACCGGCGACCTTGGAATAATGGACAAGGATAAGAATATCTTTATAAAGGGAAGAAGCAAGAGCATGTTACTTGGTCCTTCCGGAAAGAATATCTTCCCCGAGGAGATCGAAGCTGTCTACAATAATATGGATTATGTAGCCGAATCGCTTGTCATTTCTGAGGATAATAAGCTTGTAGTACTGATATATCCTGATCTTGAGGCCGTAAAGAACGAGAATTTATCGGAGGAGCAGCTTCTGGACATCTTTGAGGCTACCAGGAAATCAGTCAACGAGCGGCTTCCCGATTTCATGGCTGTTAGCAAATTCAAGATCCACCGCGAGGAGTTTGCAAAGACACCCAAGAGAAGCATCAGGAGATTCCTGTATACATAAGGAATAATTTATAACAGCAAGCCCTCTCTTATACCCCCGGTGAATGAAGGCCGGGACTGAAAGCTGAGTCAACCTGTATGGACCTATATGCTTTGATAGTTGCCGGAGGCACCGGCAGAAGAATGGGTACAGTTATCCCGAAACAGTTCCTTGAACTAGCGGGAAAGCCTGTCCTGATGCATACCGCTGAACGCTTTTACTCCTTTGATCCCCAGATCAAAATAATCATCGTGCTGCCGGGTGACCGCTTCAGTTTATGGAATGAGTTGAAAGTGAAGCATTCCTTCAAGCTGCCTCATTCCCTTGCCGAAGGAGGACAGACAAGGTTTGAATCGGTAAGGAATGGGCTCGCGCTTGTCGACGATGAAAGTCTGGTTGCCATTCACGACGGGGTTAGACCTCTCGTCAGCACGAACACCATAAGGAATTGCTTTGAGACTGCTGCCCTCTACGGAAACGCTATCCCCGCCGTCAGCCCTGCCGATTCGGTGCGTATGGTGACGGATGCCGGCAACATACCGATTAACAGGCATTGCCTGAGGCTTATCCAGACACCACAGGTCTTTTATTCGCGCTTGATTAAAAAAGCCTACAGCACTGATTTCTGTCCCGAATTCACCGACGACGCCATGGTGCTTGAAAAATCAGGGGAAGATATCCGCATCGTTGAAGGAAACAGGGAAAATATTAAAATAACCAACCCTGAAGATTTGATAATTGCAAAAACCCTGCTTCCTGATGTATCATGACTTTAGCTGTAATTTGTATCTTTAGGGAAATTTTAAAAACCAGTCATGAGGATCAGAGCTATTGTTCTTTTAGTATTGCTTATGATCTCTGCCGGCTGCGCGGAGCTTCTCAATGTGCTTCAGTCCACAGCCAGCGTTCCCCTTACAGAAGAAGAAGTTGCAAGGGGATTGAAGGAAGCCCTTACCATCGGGGCGCGCAATTCGGCTGAGAGGCTTGCTGCCGAAAACGGATACTATGGCGATGCCACCATCAAAATCCTTCTTCCGGAAGAAGCCGGGGTAATTATTGACAATATTTCAAGAATCCCCGGAGGGGAACAGCTCGTTGAGGATGTCATACTCAGGATCAATAGGGCTGCAGAGGATGCAGCAAAGGAAGTGGCGCCGATATTCGCCGGCAGCATCAGTTCGATGACCATAGCCGATGCATTCAACATCCTCAGGGGAGCCGACAACGCCGCAACCACTTACCTCAAGGCCACTACATCTGAGGCTCTTGTCTCGCTCTATAAACCAAAGATCACTGCTTCGACCGAAAAGAAAATTGTCGCAAATATCTCTACTAAGGATTCCTGGCTTGCCCTTACCGGAAAATGGAATTCCTTTGCCAATACGATTCCCGGGAAACTGGCCGGATTCAAAGCGGTGAACATCGACCTCGATGATTACCTTACACGGAAAGCCCTGGACGGTATGTTCTCTAAAGTTGAAAAAGAAGAACTTAAGATAAGAAAGGAAGTGGCGGCAAGGATAACTCCCTTGCTTCAGAGGGTATTTGGCTCTCTTGATGTTAATAAGATATAATTGAAGCGTACGGTATATGTTTGAAAAAACCATAATCAGGCACAAAGATCTGGAGGTCAAAGTCTCTGACCATGCCAATGAAGGGATGATTGAAATCCTAAGCAGGGCAGTCCAGGGTTCTGAAGGGGGACTGAGATTTCAGTTGAAAAACATCCCTTCGCGCATTGCCGCATACGGCGACCAGATAAGATTCATTTCCCTCTACAGGAAAAACAAGGTTACGGGAACAATTGGTTCATGTTACAGGATAACCGGCCAGGGAAAACTGCGTTATCCCTCATCCTATCTGAGATATCTTGCTTTTGATTCGGTTTATCAGGCTGATATCTCCCAAAGAAAAAAGAAGGTAATCATCAAAACAGAAAAGGACGATTCTTTCAAGAAAAAGACGCTCGACATCTTCAGCAAGCCTCATCTGCTTAATTTTAAACCGATAGGCGAGGACGAGAAGCACATTATGTATGCTTTCGTTGAAAGTATGAACGAAAGATCGAAGAACCTGATTCACCAGCTTGGATACGAGTATATCAGGTCGTTTCTCACGGTTGCTTTCAGCAGGTTCAACCCCAAACCCGATTCCAGGGTCTCAAAAATCAGCAGCCCTGAGGAAAAGGAGCAGGTAAAGGAGTTGCTTCTCGACTATTACCGCGATTACTCCCTGTTCAGTACAGATCATATTTTTCACGGCGACAAATACTATGTTCTCAGGGAAGGCGGAGAGATAGTGGCCGGGGTTAACGCCATTCCCTCAATGTACAAGGTATACGATATGCCGGGTGTGTGGGGCTGGATCTACATGAAGGTCCTTCCCAGGGCGCCCTTTTTTAAAAGACTGTTTCATCCCGAAGAGTTCAGGCACCTTGTATTCCATGGCATTTACTGCAAAAAGGGAAGGGAGGAACTTATTGCCAGTCTCTTCGAGGCTGTGTGTGCTGCCGAAGGATTCAATACGGGACTTACCTGGCTCGACGACCGCAGCGAACTGTTTGAAAAGCTGCGTACCGTGGTCAGAATGGGTGCTCTGAACAGGATACTGAATGCAAAACCCGGGCTGGTCTATACCAGGTTCCTGAATTTCACCGATGAGGATAAGGAAGTTTTCTACGATGCTCCTGCCTATATTTCGGGATTTGATTTTTCATAATTGCCGTACTAAGGCAAAGGGATAGCTGATAATAGAAATTAAATATTATTTTTGCGTTGAAAACGGGTTGTTAGCTCAGTTGGTTTAGAGCATTACCTTGACAGGGTAGGGGTCACTGGTTCGAATCCAGTACAACACACAAAATCATTCAATTTAGCGGTAAGTGATATGCAGTGCGCGATGCGCACTTTTTTTTGTCACATTATTTTGGCGGTTAATGTAAAGCTTTCATCCTGTCATCAAATCCGGGCCATTTTATTTGGAACCGCACCCTCTTAATAATAAATTGGTCCTATAAAGAGCAGGAAAAATGGACGAAGAAAGTGTAAAATGCATTTATCCCTACTGGGAACTGGAGACAGGAAAGATCATTAAAAACGCCTCACTGTTATTCGAATTCTTTGTTAACTGAGAAGAGAAATTTCAGTGGTGTTAGTTTGGTCGTGCGGTCATGCAGTCTTGCGGCCGCATACCGTATAGAACGGTTAGAACGTGTTGTGTCCTTTGAACACCCTTGAGTTTCCGCTTACTTCAATTTCTCCTTCCCATGTGAGCTTGTCATTCCCTATACCCGAAATGGTTGCCCTTGAATTACCGTCAGGCCTGACGGTCATAGTGACATCATAGTGTCCTATGTTGGTAAGCAGGCTGAACTGCAGTGTATGGATCAGTCTTTTCTCATCGGGCCGCAACTGCCATTTCCCTATGCGTCCCGCGGCAGTCACGCCTCCGACTCCGTTAAGGCCGAGACTCATTGTACTGCCAGTCTGCAGTACACCCGTCTCACCTTCTACCTTGATAAAGTTCAGCAGGGGAGTCACTGTTATCCTGTCTCCATACCTGTTCTGCAGATACTGGGCCTTGAGCACAAAGTCCTTCTGCTTAAGAAGAGTGTCGATAATCCTGAAATTAGCCCGGAGTCTTGCCTCTCTTATCTTCTTCATTTCTTGCCTGGTAATCCTGTTGTCCTGGGCATGCAGACCTGCCGGTGCCATAAGGAACCCGGCTGACAGGAGAAGAATGACTGTTATGTATTTGATTGTTTTCATTTCCAGTAGAATTAAGTCAGTTAAAAGCAGTACAAAATATGTACCATTTCAGGCTTCCGGGACAATCTACCGAAAATGTTTGAAAATGATATCGTTTCAGGTAAAAAACTTGTCGATATTCATAGTAAAAATTATCGATATTCGATAAAAATTTGTTGTTGATTTTATCGTGTATGCCTGGTGTGAATCGCAGAGCCTCAGCTGTTTACCACAAGCATCTGGTATCCGAGAGTAATGTCGCCTGATCCAAACTGGACAATATAAGTGCCTCCCTTGAAACTGATCGGGATTTGAAGATCCCTGAGGCCGGGATCCATCTTTCCTTCATAGACCACCTTTCCTGACAGACTGATAATTCTGACAAACTCGGGATTGAATGTTTCGTCATCGATACGAACCTTTATTAATTCCCTGGCAGGATTGGGATAAAGTTTAACAGCTTGTTTCTCAAAATTGGCGTCACTGATATGCCTGTAGCCGTAAACCCTGAATTCGGAAATATAATTCCAGTTGTCGGAGGAGTTGGCATGGCCGACAAGTTTTACATATTTATATCCGACCTGCGATTTTGCTTCCGGAAAGTCGAAAACATGAAGATCGCCTGAGAAACCGCACGAGGCTTCTTTAGTCAGAACAGGCTCCCAGTTCACCTTGTCATTCGATCCAAGCACATCAAAATAGACCTCGCCTTTTTGTCCGGGCTTAAACGCGATTCTGACATGCTGAATACTGAATGCTTCTTTCAGTTCCATCACAACCCACTGCTCGTCCCCTACAGCTGACCACATGGTTCCTATATTGCCGTCGATTATGTTGTACGGATAATTGGGAGCCTGAAAACCGCTTGCTTCTATATTGATTACTTCTGCCGATTTCAACTCGGGCTTGTATGGAAAAATCTTCACGGGGATGGTCTTTGACTGGCTTATCTTGCCATCGCTTACCTTCAGTATGAATTCCACTGTCAGAACTTCTGTAACCACCGGACTGAGATACCTGATCTTTGAGCCCGTGGAGGATGATACTGAGACATAAGAAGGGACCTGCCACGAGAAACTCAGCTTATCCTTGTTGGGATCATAACTTGCACTTGCATCGATCTCACCCACGAAACCCGAAAGGTTTTCGGATGAGTAATTCACCACGATTACCGGAGCCTGGTTTACCGGGGCCGGTGTAGGTGTTGGTGAAGGTGCTGGCGCTGGTGTTGGTGCAGGAGCAGGTGCTGGTGCTGGTGCTGGTGCAGGAGCCGGTGCTGGTGCTGGTACAGGAGCAGGTGCTGGTGCTGGTACAGGAGCAGGTGCTGGTGCTGGTACAGGAGCAG
>JAAYQC010000229.1 GCA_012519515.1 Bacteroidales bacterium
AGCAGTTTTAGAAAAAGTTGATAACAAATGGATGCTATACCTAACATCTTTATCTGTCAATATTATAAATCACTCTGTTAAGGTTAGCATATCATACTATGATGAAATAAGTGAAACAAAAAAATATCAAGAAACGATATTAACTTTTACTGTTTCAAAAGCTTTACAAGGTTTAGTTGGACCTCAAGGACCAGCAGGACCCGCCGGAGCAACAGGAGAGCAAGGATATAGTGTTCATATTAAATATTTAATGTCTGGTTTCACTAAACGTTTTGTTGATATCATTCCTATTAAACATTTATCTAATACTACTTGTTCACAAACAAATACAAAAACACTTTTATTCTCAATGAATAAATTAAATGCTGAGACTCCATATATTGAAATACCAATTTATAATGGTTTAGATATAACGGCATATAGATATTTAGTTGTTAGATATAAAGTTAAACAAGGAAATCCTGAAACTTTTAAAGTCGCATTTGTAGGAGAAACTAATTCAGTTACAAAAACATTTGGTCCACAAGAGATTGGAACTAGAATAGATACTCAAGATTGGGCTACATGTTTTATTGACTTAAAAGTATTTGAAGATGAATTTTTCTTATATCCTCAATCTAACAATATTACATATATCCAATTCTATTGGACAAGTAATACAACTCAAGATGTTCAAGTTGAATTAGATTGGTTATCAGTTACTACATCTATGACAAATGAACCTGGAGATTTTATAGGAACTTTAACTGCTAAAGAACCTTCTCCTAATGTAGAAGATTATCTATGGTCAAAAATGAGTACAGTAGCTGATTATGACTGGGTTAATGAATGGAATAGCAATAAAACACTTATTGGAGATAGTTATTTTGTTTCTCCTCAAGCGTTTTTTGGTAAAAAAAATAATGAATTAAAAACTTACTCTGGTATCGCTCTAAACATGAAATTACCAGAAGACAATATAGAAACAAAAGGTATTATCGGTTATAATAATAATACTAGAACATTTACGATTGATCAAGAAACTGGGGTAGCTAGATTTGGTAATTGGAACTCAGAAGAAGCTGGATCAGGTTCTGGAAATGATAGTTTCTTAGAAGCTGGCTTAAAGGGTTTAATTGGAACTCTTAATGGAACAGAAGTTGTAATGAAGAATTTGAATGCTTCTCATATTACAACAGGAACATTAGACGCGAATAAGATTACAGTAACTAACTTAAATGCCTCTAATATCACTACTGGAACGTTAGACGCAGAAATAATTGATGTTGTTAATTTAAACGCAACTAACATAACTTCTGGACAGATTGACGCTGATAAAATCAACGTAGTTAATTTAGACGCTTCAAATATTAATACCGGAACACTTAACGCAGATAGAGTAAATGTTATCAATTTAAATGCTTCAAATATTACAACAGGTACAATTGATGCTTCATTAATTAGAGTTGAAAATATTGACGCATCTAATATTACTACTGGAACTATTGACGCAAATAGAATTAATGTAACTAATATTAACGCTTCAAATATCAATACTGGTATTTTGGATGCTACATTGATTACTACTGGGGTCTTAGATGCTTCAAAAATTAATGTTAAAAATATGAATGCTGATAGCATTACTTCAGGAACAATAGATGCTGATTTAATTCATGTAGTTAATTTAAATGGTGAGAATATTAAAGCTAATACAATAGAAGGTAATGCGATTAAGGCTGGAACTATTGATGCTGACAGATTAGTTGCTAATTCTATTGGAGCCGGACAAATTCAAGCTGGAGCAATTACGGCTGGCTCAGGTATTATAGCTTCTGGAGCTATTGGAGATGCTGAAATTAGCTCATTAAGTGCCTCTAAATTAACAGCAGGAGTAATTGATACTTCACTTATTACAGTTTCTTCAAGAGATAGTGTAATGGAAATTACAGGAAATCAAATAATGATTAATGATACTACTGATGTATTAGATGTTAGAAATAGAGTAATTTTAGGTAAATATAATAAAGGTAATGAAATTAAATATGGACTTTTAATTCGTGGAGAAGATGGAACTACAATAATGTTTGATGAAAGAGGAGTTCATAATGCCGGGATTACGGATGGAGCTATTGATAATAATAAAGTTTCTGATAACGCTAATATTAGTGGTAAAAAATTAGATATAAATTCTGTAATTACAACTATCAATGAAGATGGAAGTATTAACTTGTCTGGTACTAAGGTTCAAGTAGGGGATAGAACTTTAGATGTAGAATTAAGCACTCAAAATCAAAAAATAGAAGATAATTCAACTAAAATTGAATCTCAAAAAGCTCAAATTTCTGCCTTAGATGATAAAATTTCACTAAAGGTAGATAATACAGTTTTTGAACAATATGAAATAACAGTAAATGGCAAAATAGAAGAACTCGAAAGTGGTCTTCCATATCAAGTTAATATAATTTCTTCTAATGGAGAAATTTTTAAAAACGG
>JAAYQC010000101.1 GCA_012519515.1 Bacteroidales bacterium
ATGGTTTTTTCCACGGCCTCTGCAGCTTCAACAACGGTGTAGGTTGTGCTGCCGATAGTGAATGTTGTGGTAGCACGGATCTCACCTGGAGCGGGAGTGATAACTGTGCCAAGCAGAGTCTTTACTACCCATCCCTTGTTAAAGAGTCCTTCTGTTGAACTTGTTGCGTCTTTATTATGGTTTTTAACAATAGCGCCTCCACCGACCTGGACATCGAAATCTCCTTCGGGAACACTACGGTTCACGGTCAGTTTGATGTTAGAGATTTTAATTGTGGAAGGCTTTGTGCTGTTAGATTTGACCCGTAGGCTAATAGTGCTGGGTGAAAATGCTAACGGTGCAAGTTCAAGGTTTCCATCTATGACCTCCACTGTGGGAGGAGATGTAAACTCAAAGCCAACCGGCAGACCAATGGTTAAATATTCTTTGTTCCCTTCGGCATCGGGGAAAAGATCCCCATCCCCGTCAATTCTATCCCTAGCATTTTCGGTGATGATAATGTCCGGCGCCTCTTGATTCTGCAAACCAATCCTCAGGTCCGTGGGGTTAATTTCTACAGTCACAGGAGCGACAGCATTGGCAATGACCACTTCCTGCTTCTCCATACCTGCGCCAAAGAACTCAGCGACGATTTCGCCAGTTTTATCGGCTTCCACGCTCAATTCAAGTTCGAATACATACTTGGATTTTGTATTTACGTTCGTTTTCTTAACCTCAAAATAGAACGCGTTTTTGCTTGATTCCTTAGTAGGATTAAAATCTACGTTACTGGAGCCTTTATTGGTCAATTTTGTTACTTTGACCCAATCCGGCAGTACTACACTTAACTCCCTGCCTGCAATTAGGGCACCAGCAAGATTTTCTTCAATGGTAATCTTGGCAGTTTTGTTATTATGCCTTCCTGCCACAACATCCTTTACTTCTTCAACTGATGCTTCAGCACTGTAGCTAATATACTTGGCAACCAGTAGTTCTTGATTGGTTATTTCGGTGCCACTAATATCTGCATAAACATCACCGTAAGGAGCATCCCGCTCAGCGCGAATCTGCAGTCCTTCAATTATAATTGAACCACGTTTATCACCAGCGGGAACAGCATTATATTTTACTATCAATTCTCTTTCGCCGTCACCCGCGATATTCCCTACTAGTGCACTATTGGGGGAAAGACGGCCACTGAATGAGACTTTTGCGTCGTCAGTTATTATCCACTTAAATTTCGGGTCCAGCTTTATCCTTATCTCTTTATTATTTTCAGCGCTCAGTGTGCCTGCATTGGCTTCATCAATTAAAATAGTCCCAAAGGCTTTAGTGCTCCTGGCAAAAGTTTCAACTTTAGAAATAGATGCTATAGTCGCGCCAGATGTAGCGTTTGCAAAGGGATAGGTACCGCTGGAAATTACGCTATCCCAAGACTCAACGGAAACTGTTGCTTCGCCAGCACCTTTCATTTTGGTAATCAAGGGAAGCCTGAAAACAGTTTTCTCATTAGCTTTTGGGTTAAAGCTTACCTCAAGAAGTGTTTTTGACAATTCTTTTATTAAAATATTTTGCGCGTTGACCTTAGGCAATTGTTCTGCCTCGGTTTTTAGCCGTGTTGGATCTGCAGCCCATTCGGCATTTGTCAAGGATAATCTAAAAGTCTGGGTTGTTGTCATGTCTCCCTCATTTTTCTCCGCAATCCTTAAGATGGGAGCCGTTCCAGCAGTAAACGTATGGTCTGGCGCTACGCTCGGCACCCTATCTATGGAGTTGTCCGTTGCGGCAAATGCCGTCATCGGCAACAGCGTGAGGATCATAGCTGTCATGACGATAATCGCAAATAATTTACGCGATTTAATACTCAATGTTATTTCCTCCTTCTTAAATTTAAATTATACTTGAAACTTCTTACCTCTAAAAACCGAAAAC
>JAAYQC010000102.1 GCA_012519515.1 Bacteroidales bacterium
ATTGATATTTCTTCAATCACAAATCCCTACCTGGTGAAATCATATCCAATGTACAACCCACACGGGCTCGGGATCGACGGAGACCTTCTTTTTATCTGTGACGGAACGGCCGGACTGAAGATATACGACAAATCGGATCCCCTTGAGATCATAAACAGGAAAATAGCTCATTATCCCGATTTCAATACCTATGATGTCATTCCAATGAAAGGTACGCTCATGCTTGTCGGAGAAAAAGGAATATACCAGTATGACTATTCCGATCCACAGAACATAGTGGAACTAAGCCGGATCCAGATAACAGGAAAGGAAGAATAAAATATGAATTCTGAAAGAATTATAACGGTTATCTTGATCATCGCTTTAAGCATATCACTTTCTGCTCAAAACAGCAAAAAACAGACCGTGGTACTTAAGGGCGGTTCGCATCTGACCGGCACCATACTGTTCGCCGGTCCGGATTCCCTGAAGATGAGAATTACTTCTCCCCAGGTGATTACCCTGAATAAATCCGATATCACGCTAAGCTCGCCTGTGCAGGGAATTGAAAAACCGTTTATTGACAGGCACGGCTATTCGATAAGGCTTTCAGCATCGTCGCTTACCGGCCGCAATGACGAGGAAAAAACCGGCAGCATGAGTTTTCACTTTTCAAATGCCTATACTTTCAAAAATGGATTGAGTATAGGTTTCGGTACAGGCTATGAAGAATTTGATGTTACAGTGATGCCTGTATATGCCGATCTCAGGTATCATCCGCTCAAAACGCGGATGTCGCCCTTTGCATGGATCAAGAGCGGATGGTCCTTTGGCTTCAGTAAACTTGATGACGGGCGATACTATTATTACAATTTCCCCGAATCGAAGGGAGGTCTGATGTTCAATACCGGAGCAGGTATGGAACTCGCGTCATGGAGACGTAATGCAGTGAATATCGGCGTGGGTTACCGCTATCAGAAGATCACTTACAAATACGAACATGATAGGAGTGAACGATATATGAATGAGCTCATTACATGCTATAACCGGCTTGAGGTTCAGTTTGGTTTTGTATTCCGGTAAAGCAGAAATATGAATAAATCTGCAGTAAAATCATCCGAATTAAGTTAATTTGATGTGGCTTAATCCGGATGATGGAAATGAAAAGGAGAAAAGAAGATGAACAGTCAATGTCAGACAAGGATCTTGTCAGGGGGGCCCTGGCCGGGGATTCCCGCGCCACGGAGCTTCTCTACAAGCGCTTTTTCTCCTTCGCCATGTCAATCTGCATCAGATATACAAAAAACCATGAGGAAGCAATGGAGGTAGTTAATGACAGCTTTATGAAGGTACTTGAGAATATATCGGATTTTGATGGATCGAGGTCTTTCATGGCCTGGTACGGAAGGATACTTGTCAATTCCTCCGTTGACAACTACCGGAAGAACTCAAGAAGGCAGTCTTTCAATATGCTTCTGAATGACCAGGTACTTTCCGGAGAAAATGAAGATCCTCCGGTACATTCGGAGCTTTCGGCAAAGGAAATATTGTCGCTTTTCAGCCTTCTTCCCGATAATTACAGGATAATCTTCAACCTGTACGAGATCGAAGGTTATACGCATGATGAGATAGCTTTAATGCTTGATATAAGCGCATCGGCATCAAGGACTATTCTTTCCCGGGCAAAAAAGACGCTCAGGAAACTGTATGCAAGGAGTTTTAACCCTGAAAATAGGAGCCATGAATAATTTTGACGACAAACTCAGGGATAATATAAAAAAGGCATTCGACAATTACAATTCTGATCACCTTACCGACGAGGGATGGGACTCGTTCGTGGCAATGCAGAAAGGCAGACGCAGACGAGCGGTCATCTTCCCTCTTTGGGTAAGGGCGGCATCAGTTCTGTTGTTAATCGGCCTTGGAGCAGTTGTTGCATACCGTCTGTCAGTACGGCAGCCGGACCTGGAGCTTATTTCAACTGTTGAATCAGCAGCCGGCAGTAACGAAGACAGGCTTGTTCAGGAATCTGCTCCGCCGACACATACACCGCTTCCTGAAAGCGTTTCAGAACCTACAGTCACTGACGGCCGGACTGCAGCGAAAGATCAGGATATACTTCCTTCAACCGCTTACGGGGAAACATTGCTGAAAACAGCTCAAACCGTCAGTGAAGGCAAGATGATCCGGGAAACACCGGAAAGCAGATCCCATTATCCGGGTATCTCTCCGGTTCCTGTTCCTGCCATAGCTCTAAATGAGTTATATTACAATGCAGTTTCTGATGAAATAAGGCCTGAATACAGCATACCGTCAATAATTCCCGCTGATGGATCAGAGACTCTTGAGCCATTGACTGATACTGAAAAGAGTTCCGGAGGAAGAAGTATACTGGCAGGCATGTCGGGATTAATGGCCCAGGCAGGAGAAAAATCGTCACCGGCTTCCGGTATGTCAATGGGATTTTATCTCAGCCAGAAGATCACCAGGAGGTTATCGGTCAGGCCGGGCCTCGCGCTTGCCATGCAGTCGTTCGGCCTGAAGAACGGCGGCCAGATGGATAAAATGTCCTATAATATCCCCCTGCACGACGGTACCAATGCCATTCCCCACTCATACGAAGGCCGTTTAAGCATGGTGGCCCTTGAAGTGCCTCTGAATCTTGTAGTTACCCTGTTTGAAAGAAAAGGTTCCGGCTTTTTTGTTTCAGCAGGAACCTCTTCACTGTTCTATATCAGTCAGCAACTGAAAGCCAATGTTGTCAACAAATACACAATGAATGAATTAGGTGCTTCTGCCGACTCTCATTATTCCGCCACAATGTTTTCAACTGTTGAAGTTGAAAAGGAATATGATTCATTCAGCAGCGCCGACTTATTCGGATTGGCAAACATTTCGGCCGGATATTCCTTCCCCTACAGCAAAACAGGCATCATGCTCGTTGAACCCTTTGTTCAACTGCCGGTTAATGATCTTACAAGTATGGATCTGAGGATAAGATATGCAGGGATATCAATGAAACTGCAGTTTGGAAACAATAAATAGACGCACGACTCAAAGGTGTTCTTCCCCTACGCCCCGTGCCCTGTGCTCTGCGCCCTGTGCCCTGCGCCCTGAGCCCTGAGCCCTGTGCCCTGTGCCCTTACTCCTTTATCGAGTTGTAGTAATTATTGAAAATAGTCTTCACAAGCGGCTTGTAGTACAGCCAGAAGAATCTGCGTGGATCGCCCGTTTTATCGGAGTAGCTGATTCCCTTGATGCCGTTGAAGCCCTTCAGCCGCGACAGGCAAAAGTTAACATCGTTGTTGGCAAAATCACCCGCGAAATAGAAAGCTCTTCCTGTTGAATCGCAGCTAACTGCCGGGAAACTGTTTTTAAGCATCCTGGCTTCGAGAAGTTCATCTCCGGCTTCAGTTGTCGAAAGTTCAAAGCTTGAAATCACGTTGCTTTGAAGCGGGTCGATTATATCAAACCACTTGTCGAAGGCGACTGTTTCGGGTAATCCGTATTTTGAGGCATTTTCAGCGTCGGTATGTATATATGCCCTGGCATCAGTGAGGTGTGTCCCCTCTTCCAATACCAGGATATTATTGTCGCTCAGAAATACTATTCCCGGTTTTATGAATGTCCACGGCTCACCATATTCTTTCCTGTACATGGCAGCCATCCACACAGGGAAGTTTTTTGAAGTGGTGTCGAGTTTTTCAAAATACTTGCCTGCCCATCCTGAGACCTTTATCCCCAGTTTTTCCTGTGTTCTGTAGGATTCAAATTCTGTAGTCGGAAATCCAAGTGTGTTGTATTCGAGAATAATAAGCTTGTTCCTGTTTTTCATTTCATTGACCAGCAGATAGTCGGTGTTGTTCAGGCCTCCGTATATCTTTCTCGAGCGCCTGCTTTTATTGACACCCACGTACCAGTCGTTGAAGAACACCCCGTAAGTATCGGCAAAATAGATTGCATCGGTCTTATCGGGAAGGTCGATCATTTCAGAAAGATGGTACTCGTTAGTTTTATTTCCTCTTTCCTTGAGGGGTCTTGTAGGAGCAAACCCGTAATAGTCTTTCTTGTAGGAATAGGATGCTTTATTCTCTTTTTTCACGAAACGATCGTTATTGAGTATCCATGTCAGCGACCTGTGATGAATCCGGTCGAGAGTTGGCACCGTTTTATTGAGAACAAGCACGTCGAGAGGCTTCTTCTCCTGGAAGGTCCATCGGATCAGGTTAAAAAACGGAAGAGCAAATATCAGAACGATAATGCCCAACAGGCTTATCAGCAGAGGCTTTTTCATAACTGCATAAATATCTGAAACTATTCAAGTACTGTTTCACAAATACATTTATAGACAGTAAAATAACTGTAAAACATGAATTTTATTTTCCGAAGACCCTATATTTTATATCAATTCGGCAAAAAATGTCAAATATGTGCCTTTTAGTAACCCAAAGCCGAATTATTGCCTCTTCTGTCGGGTCCTCCGGCTTTCTTCCCGTTTGGCATTATCATTATTGCATTCACTCTTCCTATACTCTTCCTCTCGTTCATTTCATGGCCTGCCGCACGAAGCTTATCAACCGTTGCAGGAGGAAGGCCGTCACTTTCCCAGTTTACGCGGTCGGGAAGCCACTGGTGATAAAATCTTCCTGTATCAACAGCTTCTGAGATATTCATCCCGAAATCAATCACATTAACCAGTACCTGAAGCACTGAAGCAGGTATTGTAGAGCCTCCCGGTGAGCCTGCTATCAGAAACAGTCTGCCCTTCTTTTCCACGATGACGGGTGTCATTGAGCTCAGCATTCTTTTACCGGGCTCAGCCGAGTTAACATTTCCCCCTGTAAGTCCGAACATATTCGGCACACCTGGTTTGACCGAAAAATCGTCCATTTCGTTGTTAAGCAGGAATCCGGCGCTGTCAGCCACAATGCTGCTTCCGTATGTAGCATTCAGGGTTGTCGTGACCGAAACTGCCATTCCCATCCTGTCGGCAACCGAATAATGGGTTGTCTGGCTGCCTTCCACGGGAGCGATAATACCCGGATGAATTGAGGAAGACGGTGAAACGGTATCGGGGCGGAAGCTTTTCATTCTCTCCTCAAGGTATTCATCGTTCAGAAGCCGGGAAAGCGGTATTTCATAAAAATCCGGGTCGCCCAGGTACTTCGATCTGTCGGCATATGCCCTTCTCTCGGCTTCTGCAATCAGGTGAACCGATTCCATCGAATGAAAGCCCATGTCTGCCACGTTAAAAGGTTCTATCATTCCCAGAACCTGGAGAAGGATCACACCACCTCCTGAAGGAGGTGAAACGGTAATGATCTTATACCCCCTGTAATCGCCAATGAGGGGATCCCTGAATTCAGAAGTATAGCCGGCAAGATCTTCCTCCGTGATAATGCCGTTGCCCTTTTTCATCTCATTGACTATCATCCGGGCAGTAATCCCTGAATAGAAACCTTCCCTTCCCATGTCCCTGATCCTTTCGAGGGTTGCAGCAAGTTCAGGCTGCCGCAGGGAATCGCCTTCAATCCACAGCGTATCCTTGACAAATGCAGGCAGTCGCCTGTTCCTCTGTATAAATTTTTCCCTGTTTCCGTTAAGGTCTGCTGCCTGGTCTTCAGTAACCGGGAAGCCCTTCCTGGCGAGGTCTATAGCCGGTTGAATCACATCCCTGAACGGCAAGACTCCGTACCTCGAGTGAACTCTCAGCAGGCCGTCGACGCTTCCCGGGACACCGGCAGCCAGGCAGGTTTCAGTGCTTAGTCCGGGTACCACATTACCCGAATCATCGAGGAACATTTCAGGAGTGGCAGCCATCGGCGCTCTTTCCCGGAAATCGATCATAGCGGTTTTCCCGTCTGCTTCCCTGATTATCATAAAACCGCCCCCTCCTATGTTTCCTGCCTCGGGATAGCAGACCGCGAGGGCAAAACCCGTCGCCACCGCGGCATCAACGGCATTTCCTCCCTTTTTGAGTATAGCCACGCCTATCCCTGAGCCTTCCGGATGGGCGGAGACAACCATGCCGCTGTCGGCTGTCAGCATTTTTCCTGAAGAGCCTGGCCGACCGGAAGATTCAGGTCTGCATCCAGCGACAATAAAAACAAGGATAAGGATTATGAACAGATTGCGTTTCATGATCAGACTGATATAGAGTTTCAGGGTTGAAAATTAGCTAAAATAAACATAGATACGTCAGGATATGAAAAATGCGGCATTGCCATGTTTCTCTTTCCCCGATTGTTTTATTATTTTTGGGCAAATAAGCAACCATGCTGGCAAACCAACCACTGGCTGACAGGCTGAGGCCGAAGAATCTTGATGAATTCTGCGGTCAGGAGCATCTTGTGGGCTCCAGGGGAGTGCTAAGGAAAGCTATCGAATCGGGAAATATACCTTCCTTCATACTTTGGGGTCCTCCCGGAACCGGAAAAACAAGCCTTGCCTGGATCATTGCCAATACCCTTAAACGGCCATTCTTTCACCTGAGTGCCGTTCATTCGGGTGTAAAGGATGTGAGGGAAACCATTGAAAAGGCAAAGAAGCAACAGTTTTTCAATCAGCCAAATCCCATCCTTTTCATTGATGAGATCCACAGGTTCAACAAATCACAGCAGGACTCGCTTCTCGGCTCTGTTGAACAGGGTATTATAACGCTTATCGGAGCCACAACCGAAAATCCCTCCTTTGAAGTGATCTCCCCCCTCCTCTCCCGCTGTCAGGTATATGTAATGAATCCGCTTGGCGAAAAAGAACTTAAAAGTCTTCTCCACAAGGCACTTGAGAAAGACCTGTATATCGGGAAATTCGACATTGAAATCACTGAATATGAAGCTCTTCTCAGAATATCGGGAGGTGATGCCAGGAAGCTTTTCAATGCGCTCGAGCTGGTTGTGGCCGGAGAATCGGACAAAACCGCCCCGGAGAAGATAATTATCGACAATGATACGGTTCTCAGGCATGTACAAAAGAACCTGGCTATTTACGACAAGAGCGGGGAACAGCACTATGATATAATCTCGGCCTTTATCAAATCGATAAGGGGAAGTGACCCCAATGCCGCTGTTTACTGGCTGGCAAGAATGGTTGAAGGCGGCGAGGATCCAAAATTCATTGCACGAAGGATGGTGATACTTGCTGCCGAGGACATCGGGCTGGCGAATCCCAACGCCATTCTGCTGGCCCAGGCGTGCTTTGAATCGGTCAATGTGATTGGCTGGCCCGAATCGAGGATTATACTGTCGGAAACGGCAATATACCTTGCAACAGCGCCTAAAAGCAATGCCGCCTACATGGCAATTGAAAATGCCCAGGCCCTGGTAAGGGAAAAAGGAGATCTGCCCGTTCCGCTTAATATACGGAACGCCCCTACGAAGCTGATGAAGGATCTGGGGTATCATAAGGATTACAGGTATGCCCACGATTATAAGGGCAACTTTATAAAGGATGAGTTTCTTCCCGGTGAGATAAGCGGAACCAGGTTTTATGATCCCGGATCCAATCCGCGGGAGGAGGAGATCAGGCGGCGACTGAGGAACATGTGGAATGACAAATACAATTATTGATAAAAAAGATTGTAAAAGAAAGGATATTATTATATTTACATCATAATGAAACACAAGGCGCCAGATATTCCGGGCCTGAAATACACCGATTCGGGCAACTTCCTTCTTATTGCAGGACCATGCGTGGTTGAGAACGAAGAAATAGTCTTTTCAACTGCCGGGCGTCTTGCCGAACTTGCAGACAAGTATTCAATCCCATTTATTTTTAAGTCGTCGTACCGAAAAGCCAATCGTTCCAAAGCCGATTCCTTTACAGGCATAGGCGACATAAGAGCTCTTGAGATTCTTGCTGAAGTAAGGTCGAAGTATTCGGTGCCGGTTATAACCGACATACATAACCCTTCCGAAGCAGCAATTGCCGCGGGATATGTGGATGTACTCCAGATCCCGGCCTTTCTGTGCCGTCAGACTGATCTTCTGGAGACGGCAGCCCTGACCGAAAAATGGATTAACATAAAGAAAGGTCAGTTTCTTTCCGGTTCATCGATGAAATTCGCGGTTGAAAAGGTAAGGGGGGCAGGTAACAACAGGATCATGCTCACCGACCGCGGCAACATGTTCGGTTACCACGATCTGATAGTTGATTTCAGGAACATCCCCCTTATGCAGAAGAACGGAGTACCTGTCATTATGGATATTACTCATTCACTCCAGCAGCCCAATCAGGCAAGAGGAGTGTCCGGAGGCAATCCCGCGATGATTGAGACCATAGGAAAAGCGGCAATAAGTGTGGGAGCCGACGGAGTGTTCATTGAGACACATCCCAACCCGTCCACTGCCCTCTCCGACGGGGCCAATATGCTTAAGCTTTCAAAACTGGAACGGCTCCTGAAAATGCTTACGGCATTGCGAAAGACAATTAATACCTTTTAATAAAATATTAATCCCACGATACAGATGAAAAAGTTAATTTTTGCAGCAAGCTTTCTTTTTGCAGCCATCGCTCTGAATGCACAGAACCTTGATGAAATCATAGGAAAGTTTACAACAGCAAATAAACTCGACAGGATCGGCGACATCAAGACGATCAGGATCTCTGCAAAGACCTCTATCATGGGCATGGAAATGCCGACGGAGATTTGGATGAAGAGTCCCAACAAGATCAAGACGGTAACCAGCTTCAACGGACAGGATATGGTCCAGGTCTTTGACGGTGAAAAAGGATACAGTGTGAATCCGATGACCGGCTCCTCCAGCCCGATGGAAATGACTCCCGAGCAGGTGAAACAGATAAGCCGCAACAACTATTTCAATAACTACATGGCCCAGTACCACCAGGAAGGAAAACTCAGTCTTGAAGGAGAAGAAAGCGTAAACGGCAAACAGGCTTACAGGATAAAGGCTGATCTGGGCAACGGGACCAGCGCCCTGATGTACATCGACAAAGCTTCCGGTCTTCTTGTGAAGACATCTGCCACGGTCAACCAGCAGGGTATGGATATAACGGTTGAAACCTATCCCTCGGATTACACCGAGACAAATGGTGTACTGCTTCCCATGAAGACAACTACATCAACAAGCGGTATGGATATTGTCATAAGCTTCACGAAAGTGGAAGTTGATATCCCCATTGAGGACAGTGTATTTAAACTGAAGTAATTACATATTCAACCCATAATAAATTCAACCTAAAATAAAAAAAGAGGTCCTGCCATGACCTCTTTTTTTATTGCAGCGGACCTGTAAGCCGGATTCTGTTCCGCCCGGGTCATCTGCGAAAGATATTCCGGACGGTTTCCATCATTTATCTTGTCCCGCAATCACTTGCAGGATCCTACGACCCACCCCCCGGCATTGGGCGAGCAACCCTCGACGCCGGTATACATGGTCTTTCAACCCATGGAGTGTACGGCTCCCGGCGTTACCGCCGCGACCGGTGAGCTCTTACCTCACCTTTTCACCCTTCCCCTGGCCCTGAAGCCAGGGAGGTTGTTTTCTGTTACACCTGCATACCCTTGCGGATATCTTTCCGTTAGAAAGCATGGCGCTCTGCGTTGTCCGGACTTTCCTTCCCCGGCCTTGTGGCCAGGAACGATGGAACGGCCTGCTGCTCTGCAAATATACTCAATTGCACGGAAAGATTATAAATTATTACTTTTGCTGCCCGGTCCGACACTCCCTGAAGAAGTATCGCCTGAAATCAGAAGATTCCCCGCGGATAATGCAGAAGCAAGATGCAGGATATAAAGATTGACGAATATGATTATGATCTGCCGGAAGATCGCGTAGCCCAGTATCCATTGCCGGAACGCGACACTTCAAAGCTGCTTTTTTACGATGGGAAAGCAGTGTCGTCAGATATATTCAGAAATATCGGGAATTATCTGCCGCCAGGCAGCCATCTGGTTTTTAACAATACCAGGGTTATAAGCGCCAGGCTTCTGTTCAGGAAAGAATCAGGGGCTCTTATCGAGATTCTCTGCCTTGAACCCCTTTTCCCCCATTCATACGAACTGTCTTTGTCCTCCCGGGGACCGGTTGAATGGAAATGCATAATCGGTAATCTCAAAAAATGGAAAGGCGGAGTTCTGGCTATGCAATTCAGTGCAGGAGGAAAATCAGATTCCCTCGCTGCAGAAAGGATCTGCAGCGAGGGAGAAGCCTGGAGAGTAAGGTTTTCATGGGGAAATCCTCATCTCAGCTTCAGCGAGGTAATTGAAGCATCGGGACGTATCCCTTTGCCACCTTATATAAACAGGGAAGATGAAAACGAGGACAGATTCAGGTATCAGACAGTATATTCGGAAATAAAAGGTTCGGTGGCAGCGCCTACAGCCGGTCTGCATTTCACTGACAGATTGCTCGGCTCCCTGCACAAAAGGGGAATTAGTCGTTCAAACATAACCCTGCATATCGGTGCCGGAACATTCCAGCCGGTAAGGACACCGTACATATCAGGGCACACTATGCATCGCGAGCGGTTCTCGGTGACGGCCGGAACGATTGAAAAACTTCTTGAAAACCATGGCAGGACTGTTGCAGTCGGAACAACCCCGGTAAGGACTCTTGAAAGTCTGTACTGGCTTGGAGTAAAAGCCCTTGAGGGCAGACTGACTGAAAGCTCTGAAAGCACGGTAAGCCAGTGGGAACCCTACGGGGAAGGCAGGGAGATACCCGTCAGCGAATCCCTGAATGCACTGAAAAACCATATTACCAATCTGGGGATCAGGGAGCTGGAAGCATCAACGAGCATAATAATAGTTCCGGGATACCGCTTCAGGATGATTGAAGGGATAATAACCAACTTTCACCAGCCAAGGAGTACTCTGCTGCTCCTCGTGTCGGCATGGACCGGAAATGACTGGAAAAAAATTTATCGCCACGCTCTTGATAAGGATTTCAGGTTCCTGAGCTACGGAGACAGCTCACTGTTACTAAAATCCATTAAAAAACATTAGAATTTAGTGTAAGAAATTCGTATCTTGGTAAAAATATTTTTTGATCTCATTTTGATTATTCGTTATTTTGTTAACTAAACAATTCGGTATGAATGAAAATAAAATGATGCAGCAAATGGGAGCCGTTCTGAGCGCTTTCATGGTGTTATTCTACCTGGGCATCGGTATATTTCTGATCTTTATTTTTGACTCAAGCCTTTCGACTCTCGGCAGACCAATTCTTGTCATTTTCGGTGCTGTCTGCCTTTTTTACGGTGTGTACAGGGCTTACACCTCATATATTAAAATCAGGGATCTGTTTTTCAAGCCAGATAATGAAGAAGATGAGTAAAACCGGCTGTTTGCTGATTTTAAAGTTGTCAGAAGCTCTCCGGGGAATATTAATAAGAGATTTGTCAGAAAGGATATTAAAATGAATTTATCTGATTGTTTTCAAAAATTTATTATTATTGCAATCCGGAATTGTATACCTAAGTCCGAGAATATTGTGAATATTACTACTCATAATAAGTTTAGTTCAGGAATCAGGATCCTGAGTGCCGTCGTATTACTTGCAGTTATTACAGCCGGATGCGGATCAGGCGGGCAACAGAAGCTTGATGAGACTCCTACCAGGGGAAATATCAGGATTCTTGTAGACGAATCCTTTCAGCCCCTGATCGATACTGAGGTTTATACCTTTACATCGCTGTACCAGAATGCTTTCATAGAGCCCCTGTACATGCCTGAAGTGGATGTAGTGAACCAATTCATGAGAGATACCGCGAGAGTGATGGTTACAAGCCGTAAACTGACCGAAGATCAGATTGCATGGCTGAAGGAACAGCTCATAGTAGTGCGCTCAGTTGCATTTGCATGGGATGCCCTGGCACTGATAACCAATAAGGATAATCACGACACCCTCATGACCTTCAACAATGTTGCCGATATTTTTAAAGGCAGGGTCACCCAATGGAAAGAACTGGATAATAAGTCGAAGCTTGGAAAGATCAGTGTAATATTCGACAATACGAAATCAGGAAACATAAGATATTTCAAGGAGCGTTTTGAGATCTCCGACACGTTGGGCTCCAATTTCTTTGCAGTTAACAGCAATGCAGAGGTTATTGAATTTGTTTCCAGAAACCCCGATGCCCTCGGAATAATAAGCGTCAACTGGGTAAGCGACAAACATGATCCCCAGAGTACCATGTTCCTGAGCAGGGTGAATGTACTGGCCATTGAGCAGGAATTTTCCACCGACGGTTCATATTACAGGCCCTACCAGGGATTTATTGCCGATAAATCATACCCTTTTATAAGAGAGGTGTACATGACCTCGAGGGAAACCTTCACCGGGCTTGGATTAGGTTTTATTCAGTGGGCAACAGGAGAACAGGGTCAGAGGATAGTGCTAAAATCGGGACTTGTACCGGCTAACATGCCGATCAGACTGGTTCAGATAAGGACTGAATAGATGAGGGGCGAAAGAGTTGGCCTGATGTTTGTAATATAGGGCGCAGGGCTCAGGGCACAGGGCGCAGGGCACAGGGCACAGGGCACAGGGCGCAGGGCACAGGGCGCAGGGCATAGGGCACAGGGCGCAGGGAAAAGAAGAGGGGTTGATGACCGGGATTGAAAGTGAATTTGAAAACAGGATAAAAGAATTTTTTAAAGAAATAAGAAAGCCGGTGTTGGATTTACAAAAACCGGGAGGTATAAAAAAGAGAAAATAAATTATAACTATAAATTGATATCAAAATTGAAAACGATGAAAAGTTTGATGTTTACCAGAATGGGTTTGCTGACAGGAGTCTTTTCTGTTGTAATGGCATTAGGGATCCAGGCACAGGATCTGAAAAGTGCCATCCAGCTTACCAAAAGTGAATCTTATGATAAGGCGGAGGAAATGTATAATGCCCTGATTCAACAAGAGCCGGGCAACAGCAAATACTATTTCTATCTGGGAGATAACTACCTTCTCAACTATTTCGCGGATACTATTTCGAATACACTGGCTGTAGCCACCAGGGCTGCAAGTGAGATCTATCAGAAAGGGATCGATGCAAATCCTAACGATCCTCTTAATTACATAGGTCTTGCAAAAATAGCCAACTACAGTGGCGACGATGCAAAAGCAGATGAAATGAGAACGAAAGCCAGGAGTTTTCTTCTTCCCTACAAGAAGATCAAGAAGATGACTCCCCCGGCACCGGAATATGCTTTTGCGCTTGCCAAGATAGCCGAATCATATGTAAACTCCATTGAAAACACTGTTGATACGAGTCTCGCCCTTCCTCTTATAAGGCAGGCTCTGACCATCGACAAAAAGAATCCCGAGATATTTTTCACGGCCGGTGATATCTACATGATGGCAAACGACGGATCGAACGCGATCAGGAATTATAATCTCGCCCAATTTGCCGATCCTCAGTCACCTACAGCCGCCATGAAGATCGGTTATGTATATTTCAAGGCCCGTGCGTTCCCCCAGGCAATCAACAACTTCGAGGAAGCCATCAGCCTCAATGCAGACTATGCCCCGGCTTACAGGGAACTCGGTCAGCTATACTGGCGCGCAGGCCGTCTCGAACAGTCGAAGGCGAACTTCAAGAAATACCTCGATCTCACTGCAGGCAACATCCCGGCAAAGATAAGGTATGTTAACTCTCTCTTCTATGCAGGTGATTATGAGGAAGTAATCCTTAATGTTGAGGAGATACTTGCTGTCGATCAGTCGAGGGGCTACATGAACCGTCTCGCCGGCTATTCATACTATGAAAAGGATAATCCCGATTACGACAAGGCTCTTTCGTACATGGAGAAACTCTTCACAGTAGTCGACAAGGATGCTCTGCTGCAAAAGGACCACCACTATATGGCAAGAATCCTTATCAGAAGGAATCAGGACTATACCAAAAATCTTGACGAACTTAATTCGCTTAAGAACCAGCTCGACAGGGAAAAATCGAGAATGGCTGCAGCCAGTGCTGCCAACAAAGCCAAATTTGCGGCATCAGTTGATGAGCTTACAAAGAAGGTGAGCGATCTTGAAACAAAGATTGCTGCTGCCGACAAGGAACTTGACAAAGCCTTCCAGCATTTTGATCTTGCATACAATGCCAAGCGCACCGACGAAAATGCACCGATGACACCGGTTGAAAGGGCCATACTCAGTGAAATGGCAAGTAATTACAACACCTTCAGAAGATATGAAGGGGCTGCCAAGACCTGGGCAAAGCTGATTGATCCTTCAAAGGGAGACAATCTCAATGAATATATGCTCATAGGAAGGGCTTATTACAATGCCGAAAAATACAAGTCGGCCGATTCAGTCTTGAATATAGTGCTTCAGAAATCACCGGATTATCTTCCTGCTCACGCACAGATTGCCCGCACTTACTCGAGGATGGACCCTGATATGAAGACCGGGATCGCAAGGCCCAAATTTGAAAAGTACCTCAATACAGCTGCCAAGGACAGTCTGGGTAACATGACTGAGATGCTGGAAGCCCTGACCTACCTTGGATACTACAATATGGAAAACGGCAACTTCACGAAGGCCAAGGATTATTATAACAGTATGATCAACCTTAATCCGAATAACAACGAAGGAATAATAAGAGGTTATAACGGAATCGCTGCTCTTGAAACAAGGATAGCCGCACAGGAGAAAACCCTTGAAGGCAAGCTCTCCATTCTTGGAAGGGCTGCTGAGGCCTACGGAAAGATACTTGAACTCGATCCGAACAACGCGAACGTAAAAAACAGTCTCAAATGGGTTCAGGATTACCAGGCATCAGTGAAGAAAGGAATTAATCCCAACGAGATCAAGGGTGTGATCACCGACAGTTCAGGCAATCCTATAGCCTACGCATCGGTAAGGGTTAAGGATACCGCTGCCGAGAACCTCACCAACGGAAAGGGAGAATACAAGTTTGAGATTCCCCAGGGATCCGAAATCCTTATTATAAGTGCCCAGGGCTTCAAGAGCAAGGAAATCGAAATTACCAAGTCGAGAGTGTATAACGTCAAACTCGACCGGTAAGGAACAATAACTGAAAAACCGGCGGCCTGCTGATCAGGCCGCGGCGGTTTTCAGTTTTAATTTAACAAAAAATAGTTTTTATACAGGGTTAAGTATATATAAAATGGTCATTAAAGCAAAAACACGGAGATTTTGTTACAGATCATATACAAATATTTAATTTATTAGTTGAGCTATTGGAAAAAAACAATTGAAAACATATATTTGCAAGTCAACAAAATTTTAACCTAACCAAAATCGATAAAAATGAGTAAACAAGGAAGTTCTTTTAAAGAGGCGCTGTCGAATGCTTTCGCAGTAAGTGCTATTCTGATAGCATTCATTATTTGCTATCTGTTGTTCGTCAACGTAATGGGAAACCCTGTAAACTTTGAGGGCGGCAACCCCAAGGGTCATGCTCTCGAGGGTAACTATCTTGGGATTATCTACAAGGGAGGTTTCATCGTTCCCATTCTTATGACATGCGTTCTTGTACTTGTCATTTTTGTTTTTGAAAGGCTTATCACCCTTTCAAGGGCAAAAGGAAAAGGCAGAATCAACACATTTGTCCGTAAACTCCAGGGTCTTCTGGAAGCTGACAAGATTGAAGAAGCCATTGCCGAGTGCGACAAGCAGAAAGGATCGCTTGCCAATGTTATGAAAGCCGGTCTGTCCCGCTACCGCGACCTTCAGAATGACAAGGAACTCGAGAGAGACCAGAAAATTGCTTCAATACAGCAGTCATTTGAAGAAGCTACCGCTCTCGAACTGCCGATGCTTTCCAAAAACATGGTTATTTTTACCACACTCGCATCAATCTCGGTGCTTATCGGTCTTATCGGAACTGTTCTCGGTATGATTCGTGCATTCGCCGCTCTTGCCCAGTCAGGTGCACCTGATGCACTTGCCCTCTCACAGGGTATTTCTGAAGCTCTTGTAAACACCGCTTTCGGTATTACAGGTTCAACCCTTGCCGTTATTGCATTTAACTATTTCAGCTCAACTATTGACGCATATACTTTCAAAATAGATGAAGCAGGTTTCAGTCTGACCCAGAACTTCGCTGCTTCGCTGAGAAGTAAGCAGTAACTAATCTTTTGGTTTAATCATTAAAAAAAGAAAAAGATGCCAAAGATAAGATTACCAAAAAGTTCGCCCCATATCGACATGACACCGATGGTGGACCTCTTCTGCGTGGTACTCATATTCCTTATGCTTACCACCACGATCAGGCAGCCGGAACCGGCAAATGTTGATACTCCTTTTTCAATATCAGAGACACCATTGCCTGATTTCAATATTATGACATTCCTGCTTGCATCCGACGGCAAGGTCTTTATCAATTTCGACAACGGAAGTGACACTATCCTTAAATACAGGCCCAAAATCCTTGCGGCCATGGGAGAACGTTACGGTATAGAATTTACCGACGTCGAACTGAGGACCTTCGAGAAACAGAAATCCTCAATGGGGATTCCGATCGGAAATATGAAGCAATTCCTGAATGCCAAGGACAATAACGAAAGAACCAGACTACAGGTTGGAATTCCGATGGACTCGACAGACAATCAGCTATCCAACTGGATACTGGTTGCACGTCAGGTCAATCCAAACATCAGGGCAACCATCAAAGGGGATTCCAATACCAGTTTTGAAATGGTTGAAAAAGTTCTTGACATACTTCAGGACAGGAATGTAAACAGGTTTAATCTGATTACGAGCCTTGAGGCAGTAAAAATTAACCTTGAAGAAATACAGCAGTAATATGGCACAGGTAATACATCAATCACAGGTAAGAGGAAAAAGGAGGGCTAAAAAACAAGTTCCTCACATTGATATGACCCCGATGGTTGACCTTATGTGTCTGCTAATCGTATTCTTCATGCTTACGACTGCTTTCAGCAAGGCCAAGGTAATGGAGATAGTTCTTCCTGAGAAGATCAAGGATCCGACAAAACAGGAAGCCCCCAAGATCTCAGCCAGTCGTACGGTGAACGTTCTTCTCGGTCCGGACGATAAGGTTTATGTCTACCCCGGTGCAGTAAAACCCGAGGAATACAGCGCGAATCCACCCATTCTGCCTCCTCTTACGGAGACAGATTTCAGCGCGGAAGGAATCCGTAGTATTCTTCTCGACAGAAATAAAGCACTGTTCAGAAAGATCAACGATTTCAATGCTGAAGTGATTTCGGGCAGAATAGAGATTTCGCAAGACTCAGCCAAGAGCATGGTGGCTCAGTTGAAAAAAGACGATGACACCGGCCCCATTGTGCTTATTAAAGCACATAAACTGGCTAATTACGGCAACTTTGTGGATATTCTCGACGAGATGAATATCTGCGGAATTGCACGTTACTCGTTTGTTAAGATCACATGGTACGAAGAGCTGATGGTGGAACGTGCTGCAGGCATTGCATCCACCGCCACTGCTTCAGCCAGATAACCCGTAAACCTTAAGAAAATGGCAAAAGAAAAATTTAGAGCACCTGCCTTTGATGATATAGTTTTTGAGTTTAGGAATAAGGAGTACGGAGCATATAAACTGCGCAAGAAGTACAATCGTAATGTGTTGATCGCACTCCTGATCGGAACAGCTATAATAAGCACTGTGATCATTACTCCCTATCTCAACGCGAAAGCAGCAGAAGGCAGGGCGCAAGTAACTGAAAGACAGGTCGTTGTTGAAATGGAAAATCTCGACCAGCCTACAGATAATGTTGCTCCGCCGCCGCCGCCGCCACCACCACCACAGGAAGGAGTTCAACAGGCAGCTTATGTTCCGCCCGTTGTAGTTGACTCGGTAAAACCCGAGGAAGAAATTCAGCTAATGACAGCCGACCAGGCTTCTGTAGAAATACAGGACCATGAAGTTGTTGAAGTGATTGAGATTATTGCAGAAGAGATTCAGGAAGAGGAAGTAGAAGAAGCTGAACCCTTCGTGGTTGTTGAGGAAATGCCTATGTTTCCCGGTGGTACTGACGAACTTATGAAATATCTGAGCGAGCACACAATTTATCCTGAAGTAGCAAAGGAAAACAACATTCAGGGAAAAGTGATTGTCAGATTTTGCGTTACCCCGAAAGGTGGTGTTGACAGAGTTGAGATTCTGAAACCGGTTGATCCGGAACTCGACAAGGAAGCCATCCGGGTTGTAAAGACACTTCCAGCGTTTAAACCAGGCAAGCAGGGTGGTAAACCTGTTCCTGTATGGTTTATGGTACCAATAAACTTTACTCTGAAATAATAAAGCTTCCAACATGATTGAAAAAAGCCGGGATCGCGTGATTCCGGCTTTTTTATTGAAATAAAGCTTACAAACTTGGCTTATAAATTCAGGCTATGCCCGGGTTCAGCCAGCCGGCTCATACCCGTTTAGCCATCACCTTACCCAGAAGTCTGACAAAGTCATCAATATCCTCCGGAGTGGTATCCCAGCTTGTCATCAGCCGGTATTCGGAAGTCAGCTCATCCCAGGAATAGAAGAAATACGACTCCATAAGGACCTCCGCAACATCATGCGGTATCACTGCAAACACTCCGTTCGACTGAACCTGCTGGGTTATCGTGATGCCCGGAATCTCCCTGATCTTCTCCGAAAGTATCCTGGCCATGGCGTTTGCACGCGATGCATTCCTTAACCACAGATCGTTTCTGAAATAGGCAATGAACTGTGCCGAGATATAGCGCATCTTTGATGCAAGCTGCATGCCTTGCTTCCTGATGTATTTGAAATCCGGTGAAAGTCCGGGTTTCAGGAAACATACAGCCTCGCCGTACATCATCCCGTTCTTTGTCCCCCCGAACGAAAGCAGGTCCACACCCGCGTCGGTGGTGAATTCTCTGACAGGAAGGCTTAGATAAGCCGCTGCATTCGCTATTCTTGCACCGTCCATATGCAGCAGCATTCCCTTTTCATGGGCATAGTCAGCCAGCTCTCTTATCTCACCGGCAGTGTATACAGTTCCCATCTCAGTTGTCTGGGTAATTGATATTACCCGCGGCTGGGAATGATGTTCAAAACCGAAACCGTGAATATGCTTTGCCAGCATATCCGGTTTCAGCTTGCCGTCGGGTGTATCAACGGTCAACACCTTACAGCCGGCGAATTTTTCGGGAGCCCCGCATTCATCCTGCTGAATGTGAGCAGTATGAGCAGCGATAACCGAATTCCACGATCTTGTAATTCCACTGAGTCCCAGGGTATTGGCTGCAGTCCCTGTAAATACGAACCATACTTCGGTATCCTCCCCCAAATGATCTCTGAACAATTTCCGGGCTTGCCGTGTATAATGGTCATCACCGTATCCCACGACATGCCCTTCGTTCGAATCAATTATTCCCTTAAGAATATCCGGATGCACACCTGCATTGTTGTCGCTGGCAAATCCTCTTTTATTACTGTGTTGCATCATGAATTATTTATCACTTGAAACATGTTCCGGCACTCCGATAAATTTAAAAGAAGGGGCTTCATAAAATAAAGCCCCTCCATATATATCAGCAAATGAATTTCTTCATTACCTGATCTTCGCGCCCTTCACTGCAAAGAAAGTGATATAGGCATAATAAATGAACAGGCAGCAGATTGCAACTATGAGACCTATTCCCCTCTGGATGGCGCCCATCATTATCGGCAGCAGTGCAGCACCGATAACTGATGTTGATATTACTCCAGAGCCTACTTTTGAATGGGGGCCAAGATCTTCCAGTGAAAGGTTATAGATACAGGGCCACATTATTGAATGCATAAGTCCGGTTCCGAGGAAGAGTACCAGTCCGACCCAGCTCATTCCCAATCCACCCAGGATAAGTGAAAGAAGCAGCATCACGGCACCGCCGGCGGCACAGAAGCTAAGTATCCTGCTTGCAGTGTATTTCCGGAGAATGAATATCCCGGCAATACGCCCTACCATAAGTCCTGCCCAGTAATAAGCCAAAAGCCTGGTCTTCATCTCACCGTCGAAAGCAAATCCCAGTTTTGACGAATAATCGGCAAAGAAACTCGGTATGCCGATCTCAACTCCCATATAGAAGAAGATAGCCAGTGATCCAAGCCACAGATGGGGATACTTGTAAGCACTGTCCTTGTATTTTTTCACACTTCCTTCTTCAGCTTCGCCTTCCTTTATTTCAGGAAGATGCAGAAAGAACATTATCACCACAATAATCAGGGTGACAATTCCAATACCTGCAAACGGGCCCTGAACCGTTTTGGGATCAGCCTGACCGCCTGTGTTTCCTGAAACTATAAGCATTGAAACGAATATCGGGGCGATAACCGTAGCCACCGAATTGAGCGCGTTGGTCAGCGTGAGCCTGCTGGCTGCCGTTTCAGGACTTCCGAGGGCATTTACATAGGGATTGGCTGCAACCTGAAGAAGCACGATTCCGATTGCGAAAACCGAAACAGCACTCAGGAAGCCGTAATAACCGATTAAGACTCCCGGAATGCACAGAAAAAACCCAAGGCTTATCAGTCCGAGACCTGCAAGCACCCCGTTTTTATAACCTATGCGGTTAAGAAGATAACCGACAGGAATCGACAGGATATAGGCACCGTAAAAGAAGGTATTGGGAAGCTGTTTCTCTACCTCATTGAGATTAAAGGCATCCTTAAGATAGTTAATAAGCGAATTGTTCATGGTGGTGATGAAGCCAAGCATGAAGAAAAGGGTTGCCATCACTATCAGAGGGAACAGATAATTGGTGTTTTTGTTTGTCATTTTCTTAAGTTTAAGATTACTTGTTTAATTTAATGATCTGCTTCACTGCCCGGCAGAGAACTTATAAATACATGTATGCCTGTATTCTTCACCTGGATTCAGGATTGGCGAAGGGAAATGAGGTTTGTTGACGGCATCGAGAAAATTCTGTGTTTCAAGAGCAAGGCCCCATCTCTTCCCATATTTCTTCCCGAACTTCCCCTTC
>JAAYQC010000103.1 GCA_012519515.1 Bacteroidales bacterium
GAATGAAAACATTTAAAGACCGTGTGGTCTTTTGCCGTTGGCACCCAGGGAGAACATAAATCAGTGATGGTCGTTGCATTGTCCCATTCACTTTCTTCAATGTTCCCGTCCACTTGAATTTCCGAAGAACGGTGTTCAATTGGCAATATGTCCGGTTTCGTGTCCCGACAACCCTGTCCACACGATACCAGAACAAGTAAACTAATCCCAAAATTAATATTTCGCATCGAACTCATAAAAATTACATTAGACCCTATTTTTAATTCCTTTTCAATGTAGAGCCATATTCGTTTAACACCTTGATAGCTTCCTCGCGGCCATACAGTTCAAAATAGTGTTGATGTAACATCCATGTGGCAAAAGAGGTAAAAGAGCGTATCCCTAAATTTCGGTACAATTCTATATCACGCCTGCAATAAACAGGATTCCAGGGGACTTTACTCCATTTATCCCTATCCCATGAAGAGAACATGGAGGCATCCAGCCAATATTCCAGCACGTGTGCGGTTTCTTTCGGGAAAACTTCCAGGTTTTCTTTCAATGCTGAATATAGTTCGGAAGATAAGGGTACTTCATAATTTCGTTTAATTGGCGCGAATTCGAGGAATATGCCTTTATCCGGTTTTATGTTTCCCGGGGCTTCTATTGTGCTCCTGTATGCTAAGTGGGCTAAAGTGGCTTTGGGATTAACTTTACGAATAATCTTTAACATCCTGTTCTCGTAAATTAAAGCTTGCTCACTTTGTGAATAAGATTTACATAAGTCACAATGACAAAATCCATCGGGAGAATCGTCAATCCAAAAGAAATAACGATTTGTAGTCGGTTGCATCCATTCAAGCAATCCGTTTACATTTTTTTCGATAACGCCCCAGGCTTCCTCTGAGGAAAAACAGATATTGAGATCGTTTCTTCTTTCGCCATTGCTATCCATTCGAAAATATTCAGGATGATTATCAAATAAGGAGCGAGGCAGGATTTCTTGCAACACATGACATTCATATTCCAAATCTATATTGTTTTTTTTGCATAAGTCAATTAATAATTGACCCTCGGGACCTTCAAGGAATACTTTCAAGCTATCCAGGTTTTCCGTTAAAGTATTGGAATGTAGTCCTAGCAGATTAATATCCGTCTTTTTCAAAATGTCAATAAGCTTCTCTGATCCGAGAGAGCGTATATCACTTGGATACAAAACGATTCCGCGGAAAGCCTCCTTTGAATTTGGTGTTACACTACAACTGCAATAAAAACAAATCGGTATGAGATATGACAAAACAGATGTAATAAAATATAGTCTATGCTTCATATGCTTATTTTTCATCAGTATATAATTTTTATTTCAATGGTCTGATCATAATATAATTTTTATTTTAATGTATGATGCCTGTCTATCGGCAGACAGGGAGTCTATATGTTTGAAAATTAAATATATACGTGTTCGTGTATTTGATACATGTGGGTTTTATAATCACAGGTATTCATAAATTACTTTATATTATAAACTATATTGTTATAAAAAGACTATTTTGCTGGTTTGATATACTGTTTCAGGTTCTCAACATAATCTTCAAATGCTTTAATTCCTTTGTTTGTTATTCTAAGAGAAGTGTTCTGGTAGTTATTTTTAAAGGATTTGATCACATCAATATATCCGGCATCCTGCAATTTTTTGATCTGAACACTGATATTGCCTGATGTGGCATTGGTTATATCTTTAATCTGATTAAAATCAACTTCCTCATGTACCATTAATAGTGAAATGATGGCAAGTCGTAATTGCGAATGTAGTAATGGATCTAAATCTTTATACATAACTTTCTTTATGTGAATAATTAATCACAATGCCAGGCAAGACAATCCCTATCAGGGAAACAATTGAGAGAACCAAAGGATGGTATTCCATGCCAATAAAGAAAGAGCAATATGCAATGATATTTACTATCAACCCCAATGCAGTAAACAACCTGTTTCTGATTAGAACCCCGGTTAAGAAAGGCCATAGTGAAAACAAGATCAGCATGAATGGAAGTAAAGCAATATCAAATTTTTCCCAAAAGAAAAATCCGGCAATCGTCAGATTAAGACCCAAAATTACACCAAATAAAGCAAGCAAAGTACCGATAATATTTTTTGATTTAACAGTGCTTCTTTTCTTTTTATAGTAAAAATAGGTAATAACACCGGCAACCGGCATAATAAAGTATGGGTAATAGCTGACTTGATAATATTCAAGTTTGAGAAGTATGAATTGGCCCAAACTGGAAATAAAACAACATAAGCCTATAAAAATGAATGCAAACCCATTGTCCTTGAATCTTGACTTAGCCTCCAGTATTATATTGGTAATTAAATTCAGGCTTTCTGATGGAGTAAATTCTTTGTGTGTCATAATATATTTTTTGCAAATATAAATTAGTTTATAATATAAACAAAATTTTATTGCGAGTATTTATGAAAAAAAATCTGAGATAGTACCGCATATATGCTTTTTATTTTACTTCGGGGAAAACCGGACCTTCGTATTCTGAATCATAACCCGCTAATTTATAATCATGTGAACCAGTTCGTCCCTGTTCTATCAGGCATATAAGCAAAACTAAAGGATTCGTATATTGCAATGGTTATTGCGCATATAATAACAGCAAACATGACAAAAAGGATAATAACAGCATTGATAATCTTAATTGGCTTAAAATCATACGGACAAGATGATAAAAAGCAGTTTATAGGATTGAATGTTTTACAATTGCCGGCTTCAACTATTAATTTCAATTATTCGTTCGGGTATAAACCATTCCTTACCCCGACAATTGACATTGGATATGCATTTGGATATAACCAGAATTACGATTTGATTGGCATCTTTCTGACACCGCACGTTAAATTGTATGATGGTTATTCGATAGATAAACAATCAGGCGTATACCTTAAGCTTGGAGGATATTTTAATCTGCGTAAGGACTTTGAAAGACAAAATTTCTTTCATCTCGGATTATTCTTAACAAATTCAATTGTTCATGAGAAAGGATTGTATTTATCTCCGATTGATTCAAGACCATATTCTTATGCAGACAAGATTGAGCACACAGTTTTCTTATTTGGTATTAGCTCATCACTTGGATACGAATTTAAACTAAGTAGTCGGTTAAAAACACATATTGACTTTCAGCTTTCGTTTCCAACTGACAAATATCTGGATCTGTACGGTTACTCTAATTTTATTCCCGGAATGGGGTTTAAGGATACGGAGGGAAAATGGTTTCCAATGGTGATATTAAACTTAAAATACATATTATGAATTTTGCAAATATGAGGGAGAATGTAGGGCGGGGGTAGTTTGTTCAAATAACAAGCCACTGAATTCCAGTGGCTTGTTATTTTTTGTCGCGGTGCGGACGGGACTCGAACCCGCGACCCCCGGCGTGACAGGCCGATATTCTAACCAACTGAACTACCGCACCAATTCAAAATCGCGATGCAAAATTAAAGGATTTTTTGATTAGTCAAAATTTATGCGGTGAAAAAATGCCGATTTTTCGGGTTGACCTGCAGATCAGATCTTTTCACCTTTCAGATTTGTCCCGGTACCATTATTTTCTATTACATCCACGATCCTGTTGAATATTAATCCGACCGCTTTTGAAGCAAATGCCGTGTTGGGATGCGAATCTGTATCGGATGTCGCGTATTCTTCCTTAAGGTATAGTCCGCCTTCAGTCTCAAGTTCATAGAAATCCCAGATATGAATGTTGTCATCCGGCAAATCCCATTCCTGTTTGACCCAGTTGAAGAACTCCCTTGCCCTGGTAGCTGATTCTTCAGAAACTGCCCCTTTTGCCAGGGCTGCTCCGGTCCATACAATGAATTTCGTATTTGGAAATTCATGCAGCTTATCCCTCAGAGCGTCATACTGCAGTTTGTAATTGCCCAGCGACTTGTAATCCGAATTGATATCTGCAGAATCTTTGTCAGCTTGTATGTCGCTTACCGGAAAACAATGCTTGAATACAATGACCTGATACTGTTTCGTAAGCATCTCCAGTGTTGGTTCCTCCATATATGGTTCATTTCCGGCATTCTTTACCCAAATGTTATAGTAGTCATATGGATAATTATGCCATCCGTATGGGGCTGCTTTGGGAAACGAGGTTTCTGTTATCAGATAGTTTTTGCCCTTATCCTTGTTGTATTGTTCAAAAAGAGCAGGCAATTTAGCCTGACTGCCAAGTTTGTCGGCAAGATTCGGACTTACTCTTTTGACAGCCCTGGTGAAAAGAGATGCTTTTTCTCCCTGCCAGATTACTCCCCCGGTACTGTGATGAATGTAAAGTATGTTCATATCAGATGTTTTTTCTTTTTCCTTGCATGAATTTAATGAAACAACCAATATAATCAGTATGGCTGGTATTAATCTTAACTTCATGATAAATTGTTTTTATGGTTTCTATATTTAGCAACTTAATTAACAAATATAAGCAAAAAAGTTGTCAGAACGACTTATTCAGGAAGAACGGAGGATGAAAAGAAGCTGAAATTCACACTTCCGTAATTCCGGTGCTCAAAAAAGTATTTATGGTCTTTAAAACTGAAGGATCTGGGGTGCTCAAGGATTAAGAATCCATCAGCTTTCATAATCCCTGAACCGATTACCAGATCGGGTATGTCTTTAAGCCAGTCAAGGTCATAGGGAGGATCGGCATAGACAATGTCATATTTAAACTTGCATATTTTTAAAAAGGCTTTTACATCAATGTGAACAGGTTTGACATTCGTAATTCCCAGTTTCTGTATGTTTTGCCTGATGCCTGTGATGTGTTTGCGCTCTTTTTCTATCATATGAACCACTTCGGCTCCTCTGGATGAAAACTCAAATCCGATTGCCCCGGTACCCGAAAAAAGATCCAGCATGCTTACTGATTCAAGATCAACCCTGTTGACCAATATGTTGAAAAGGCTCTCCCTGGCAAAATCGGTGGTTGGTCTGATTTTCAGTCCTGAAATCGGAGTAATTATCCTGCCTTTATATTTTCCTCCTATTATTCGCAATTCGCCGCGCTGAAAAGTAATAGAAACCTGTGGAGCTCCGCCTCGCTTAAGACGTAACTGAAGGTGTAATTTCCCTGAGGCAGCGCGAAACGGACATCATTAAGATAAGCTGAAAACCCCTGTACCAGGGCTTCCTTTTCCCGGGTCTTGCCACTCAGATAGACAGTCTCATCCTGTCTTATATTCATTTTTTTTAGTACATATAATACATAGTACTCGATATCCGACCTGCTCCTGAAATAGAAAGTGTTGCAGAACCTTAGTTCATTGGGGTCAAAAATGACAGCGTAAAAATACTCTTTCTCAAAATGTATGTGGATATTATTTCCGGTCGACCTCTTGTTGAAATTGATGTATTGAAACAGCGGCTTCAGTGAATGCATGATATTTGCTTCGGGGAACAATCCCCCGATCAAATCTGCAATTCCTTCCTGAAGCGAAAAAATATTGTAAATATCAGCATTCTTCATCTTGTCTATCAACACTTTCTCCCTGTCGTTCTTTTTCTGGTTGAAGTCGAGATATTCCTCGTTTCTTGAATCTTCATATAGTGGTCCGGGAACAAGGGTAGAACGTGACGTTGGCGTTATGATGCTGGTTTTTCTGAACTTTTTGGTGAGAAAGTCATCTTTCTTTATTATCTCAGACAGTCTGTATGGATCGAACCTGGAATTGTCCTCAGGTTCATATGACCTTAACATTACGAACTTGTTCCTGAGAGTATCCAGAATGCAAAAGGAAATATCATCGGAACTCATCTGAACAGATAGCTCATAGTTCTCGGTGGCATTGATGTCAAGCGTTTCGTCAAAGAGTTCCAGGAATGGCATGGTTTGGAATGATTTCAAACAAATGTAGAAAATATCAACGGGTTTGCAAGAAGGAAGGAGGAAATTATATGAGTCCGATTCGCGGTATGCGACTTGCGGTCTTATTTGTTTTGCTTGCCTCCTGCAGATTTTTATACTAATTTCGTACATCTCACTAACAGGCATTGACTAACCCGATAACCGACAACTTCCTGTAATGCGCGATACCATAATATATAAGGGTCTCTGCAAAAACCTCGGCAACACCCCGACCTCCGATCAGTCTGTGGCGCTGAAGCTGATTGCCAGGTATATAACTGAAGGTAGCAATGATGTTATAGTCCTGATCACTGGCTATGCAGGAACCGGTAAAACAAGTGTGATAAGTGCCATAGTCAAAACACTGGATCTTCTAAGAATGAAATCAGTGTTGCTGGCTCCAACAGGACGGGCGGCAAAAGTACTTTCATCATTTGCAGGGAAGCCGGCATTCACGATTCATAAGAAGATATATCGTCAGAAATCGATGAAGGAGGGGATAGGAAGCTTCGTCCTTGACCGGAACCTGAGCAGGGACACTTTTTTTATTGTGGATGAAGCATCGATGATATCCAATAACTCCCATGATGATTCGGTTTTTGGCAGCGGCCGGCTTCTTGAGGATCTGATAGAATATGTTTATTCAGGTACCGACTGCCGGCTTATACTGGTAGGGGATACCGCCCAGCTGCCTCCGGTCGGCTCGATCCTGAGTCCCGCTCTCGATCCAAACGCCCTTATGAAATTCGGATTTGGCATTATTACCGCTGAACTTAAGGAAGTTGTAAGGCAAAGCGAGACCTCAGGCATACTTATGAATGCAACCAGTATCAGGCTACAGATTGCTGACGGAAATCTTGAGCGGCCAAAACTGGATTGTTCAGATTTCAAAGATGTAATCAGATTGTCAGGAGAAGACCTGATTGAGGAGATATCATCTGCTTATGGAAGATGCGGGCTGGAGGGAACGATAATCGTCGTTAATTCCAACAAACAGGCTAACCGTTATAACCAGGGGATACGTAACAGGATCTTTTTCAGGGAGGAAGAGATATCCCCGGGCGATATCGTGATGGTTGTAAAAAACAATTATTCCCTTGCGAGTGAGGCGGATCCGGATCGATTCATCGCGAACGGAGATATTGCCGAAGTGAAAAGGATAAGGAAGTATGAGGAATTATACGGCTTCAGGTTCGCGGAAATGGAACTCTGGTTCCCCGATTATGACATGGAAATAGAATCCAAAGTGATGCTTGATGTCCTGAATATGGATACTCCGGCTTTACCTTCCGAAAGAAACTCCGAACTATTCAGGAATATCCAGGCTGATTACCTTCATCTGAAAACCAGACAAAAGCAATATATGGCCGTCAGGGAAGATCCGTATTTCAATGCCCTCCAGATCAAATTTGCTTATGCAGTTACGTGCCATAAGGCTCAGGGCGGTCAATGGGAGAGGGTTTTCATCGATCAGGGAATGTTCAACCGAACCGAAATCACTATCGATTACCTCAGATGGTTTTATACAGCCCTTACAAGATCGACGGACAGGGTTTACCTGGTTAATTTTTCAGATGATTTTTTCTGACATTTCCCATGTATCCCCGGCATGAAAGGCCTGGTATAACGGTCACTGTGCAGGCAGAATAAAGCATTATGCATGTTCTTGCTGAGGGATTGGGAGGGATCCGCTGGCAAATGGAGAAAATTCTTTTTTTCAGATTTGCCGGAATAATCCCGAATTGTATATTTACAGGACTCAATTTAAACTGAAACCTTATGGAAGAAAAAGACCTTGTATACCGCGGAAAATCGAAGGATGTATTCAATATCACAGAAGGCCCCCATGCCGGCAAATACCGGTTTGTGTTTACAGATAAAGCCACAGGGTACATTGAAAACGGGAAGCCTGTCTTTGATCCTGGTTACGATGTAGTTGTGGGAAGTATACCAGGCAAGGGTTCCATAGCATGCAGGTTCGCTACGCATTTCTTTAAGTTACTGAAGGACAGGGGAGTTCCTACACACTATATCGATACCATTTCAGATAATGAAATGATTGTCGAACCGGCAATTCCTCTCGGCATGGCTGTTGAATCACCGGAATTCAAGGGATCTGCACCTTTAACCAACCTGGAATTCACCTGGAGGAACAATGCAACCGGCAGCTTCTGGAGACGGTATCCCTTTGTAAAACCCTGCAGGAATATTCACAGGGTTGTTGAAGCATGGACCAAGGGAGACGCTGACATCCTGATCACTCTTGAAGCCCTTGAGGAAACAGGAGCAATGACCAGGGAAGAGATTGAATTCAGCGTAAAGCTGGTCAGTGATATTGCAGAGATTGTCTCCGTTGAATTTGCATCTAAGGGACTTCATGTTATCGATGGAAAATTTGAACTGGGACGACTTAAGTATCGTGACGGCAAAATAGTCCTGATCGATGAAATTTCTCCTGATGTGCTTCGAGTTTGTAAAGGCTATGCCCCCGATGGCAAGGGAGATTGCACCGTGTACAGGGAATGTGCTGTAACGAACTATTCCGAAGGAAAACGTACGATTAAAAACAAAAAGCAGGTAAAGGCGGCGGATTTTATAAATATCTTCCTGTAGGACTTCTGTAAGCAGCAACAATAAGCAATAAACTTTTTAAAAGTTATACATATATGAAATCTTATCGAAAAGAACTCTGGTTCGAAACAACCACCCGTCGTGCTTTTATCAACATCACTCCCGAGGTTGAAAAATGCCTTGTCGAATCAGGCATTAAAGAGGGTCTGATTCTTGTTAATGCCATGCATATTACAAGCAGTGTATTCATTAATGATGATGAATCCGGGCTGCATCATGATTTTGAGGTGTGGCTCGAAAAGCTTGCCCCGGAAAAACCATATTCCCAGTACCGGCATAATGGATTTGAAGACAATGCCGATGCCCATATCAAGAGAACCCTGATGGGCAGGGAGGTGGTTGTGGCTGTTACAAACGGCAGACTCGATTTCGGACCCTGGGAACAGATTTTCTACGGTGAATTCGACGGCAAAAGAAGAAAACGGGTGCTTGTCAAGATTATAGGTGAATAAAAAGGACCGTTTCTCTGATCGGGCAATATGTAGCTTGCCGGATGTTTGTATTTTATTTGTTATCTGATTTCATTTTCCTTGTAAAGAAGTATACCGATAAAAGGAAAAATAATATTGCATATCCTGAAACTATTAATAAATGAATCCAGATATTGTCCGGCCTGTCAGACAATATGATTCGTGAAAACTCTATTGCGTGAGAGAAAGGCAAAAGCTTTGCAATACTTTCAATAGTGCCTCCAAGTATTTTTATATCCATCCAAGCACCGCCAAGTAATGCACTCGCAATTATGTAAATATTTCCTATTGTCAGAATTTGAGCTTCATTGCATACGACTCCCAGGAGAATACCAATAAATATTGAAAACAGTATGTAAGGAATGAAAGAGATCAGCGTATAAACGATTTTCAATGATACTGGTAGTCCAACAAATACACCAACAATTAAGCACACAACACCTATAATCAGAGCAAATGGTGAAAGAGGAATGGAATATCCTATAATAAAATCCTTAGGTTTAAGTGGTGAAATAAAAAGCCTGGTTAAAAATGATGTACTTTTATCTTTTGCAATTACCCCCCCTAAAAACATTGTAATAAACGTGAATCCAAATATTGTTATTCCAGGTACAATGCTTACAGGTTTAAAAATTTCAATGGGAGCACTTTTTGATATTGTAGAAAACAATAAAATTAAGAAAACCGGTAACAGAACTCCCAATATCAGGGACAAAGGATCTCTTAATATTTCTTTGGAATTTCGCCGGGCAAAATAGATGTACTTCATATTGTATGCTCCTCCTCATTTAGTAAAACAAATGCATCCTCAAGCTTATTTGTATTGGTTTGATTGAGGATTTCTGCAACTGTGCCAACTGCTTTAATTCTGCCTTTTTGTATAATGGCAACCCTGTCAGAAAGGGCTTCTGCTTCTTCCAGATAATGTGTTGTCAGGATAATTGTGGTTTTTTCCTTAAGTTTTTTAATGTTACTCCATAACTCTCTTCGGGCGATTACATCCAGGCCCAATGTCGGTTCGTCAAGAAATAATATTTCAGGGTCGGTGATTAATGCCATTGCAATACTTAAACGTCTTTGCTTTCCTCCTGAGAGCAATCTGGCTTTTTTCTTACGGACTTCAGAGAGACTAAATACGGTTATCATCTCCTCAACTTTGTCATAAATCATATCTTTTGAGATGCCATATATTCCTGCTATCATTTCAAGGTTCTCCTGAACGTTCAGGTTTCGTGCAATTGCCGTTTCCTGAGGAGATACATTTATCCTTTGCTTAATGTATTGAGAATCTTCAAGTAAATCCTTGTTCAGTATTGTAGCTGTGCCACTTGTAGGAAGAATCAGGCATGAAAGCATTTTAATCGTGGTTGTCTTTCCGGCTCCGTTCAATCCAAGCAGTGAGAATAGTTCTCCCTTTTCAATTGAGAGATTTAAATCATCAACTGCAACAAAATCTCCAAACTTTTTAGTCAAATGTTTTGTTTCTATCATAAACGTGTGATTTTCGGTCTCCTGATGTTTTAATATTCCTGACTCTCATTCAGCTCCAGATGCCGGTTAATTTTGAGTCAGTATTTCAGTGATCTTCCGCAGATTCGTTGAAACGCCGGAATGAGTAATGCCACAATTGTAAAAATTGGGTTCTTCGTATTATATGTTTTTCCCCAGTTAGAGTTTTACAATGAATTTACCCGATGCAACATGCCTTGCTCCACTTGTGATGTTAACAATATATAATCCGTCGCTAAACCCTGTTGTTATTATCTTATCAGGAAATCCTTCATTTATATAGTCAAAATCCTTTTTGAATAAAACCTTCCCCCACGAATCTAGTACAGTTACAGTTCCAGAAGGTATCTCCATATCGGGGATGATAATATTAAGAATGTCAGACGCAGGATTAGGATAGGTGCTTATTAGTTTAGGGGAGCTGACAGATGACTCTCCTTCAGGAGGTATTGTATTCCGGGTGCGCACTAAGACTGTTCCATTGTTTCCTACAACATAATACTTGTTTCCTACTATATAAGAACCATTTAGTTTATTATTAACCGGGGATTCGTCTCTTTGCCATCCGCTTTCGTTGGTATAGGTCATAATCGTACCACCATGTCCTACAGTGATGCCCTCAGTTTTTCCCGTGAAGAATATATTTGTCAGGGCAGGTAACATTCCTTCAATTTCGATCCTTTGCCAGCCTGTCCAGTCTTTGCGGAAAATAGTTCCAGGTTTGCCGACAGCCCATACAATATCGATTTCGGGAGATGCCATACCAGCTATTTCAACATATCCGGGGTCGAATATTTTGGTAAAGCTATAGGAATTTCGATATATGACATCCATAATCGGAACAGTCAGATTCTCACGTCCGCCGGCAATCATCGGTGTTCCGTTATTCAGTGCAATGGCATAAAAGTGCCAGGGAGTTCGTGTTTCAGTCATCTCCCAGATACCGTTTCTGTAAGATAAAAAAGTACCGTTATTGCCAACTGCATATCCGTTACCGTTGTTGCTGAAGCAAACAGTATGGAGTTCCTCCTTGGTAGGACTCTCTATTTTTTGCCATTGTGACCCTTTCAGGTGGAGAATAGTGCCACGCGCACCAACAGCCCAACCTTCCGTCTTGCTTAATAGACAGACTGAATTAAGCTTTTCATCGGTTATAGCAGGATATTCCAACCATGAATTACCGCTCCGGTATAGCATTGTTCCTTTGTTCCCAACAATCCAGCCTGTTGTTTCCTCTGTAAAAGCAATAGCGTTAAGGTGATTCTTTGTCGGAACGTCTATTGCATTCCATTGTGCAATAGAGTTGATCACAATCAGTGAAGCAGAGACAGTGGTAAATAATACTTTCTTTATCGCTTTCATTCTTTATGGAATATCATTAATCATTGACACATATGTTTACAGGTATAGCTTTGTTTTGTACCCTGGGCAGGGTAACCAGTCTATGAGTAATCTGGCCTCCTGCTTCAGTGAAAAGATAACATTTGGTCTCCATGTCATTAATGCCTGCTACTGAGATAGTTACCAAACCATTGTTTGAGCCCACAGCCCTTATCATCAGGTTACTTTTAGCCCTGATATACTTAACCGCATCATCAGTTGACTTGTATTCAGGGTTATAGGGCGAGACACCGGTGGTAACACCTGATATTATCTGATGCCATTCAGAGGAAGTCATTGTTAACTGATCTTCATGCGTGAAAAGCACAGGAAGAGTCATGCTGTTCAGGGACCGCCTCAGATGGCGGACACCCCTTGCGATTACTGAGTCAACACTGCCTGTGCCAGGATACCATTCATACTGTGAAGTTGTTGTTCCGTCATCTCCTATTTCGGACAGACAAAGGAAAAACGGGGTGTTCAACCAGTTAATGCTGTCGGCATAAAAATGCGGTATTCCTGTTCCGGCCCAGCCATTCCTGTTGATCCTGTAGGGTTTGTTATTAAGCCAGTTTCCGGGGTAGGGAACAGGATCATAAGGAATCTTTGTTCCAAGGAACTCCACCCCCATATCCCTTATTCCAGGCAGAGCATCGGCAGTGAGATAGTAATAATGAGGCACCAGAAAATTGGATATAGCAATGCCATTTGTTGTAAATGTATTTCTGGCTTCAATTACATTATCGACTGCCGAAAACTGAGGATCCGATGACATATTATAGTAGATCAGACGATGGTATGTGAATGAGTGAGGAGAAGCGGTAGCCAGATTGTTATCAACAAATGTTTTTAATTTGGGAAAGAAACCGTCAGGGTCATGCCCTTCAGGTACTGTAAAAACCCCTACCCAGGGTATAAGCCCGTAATTATTGCAAATACTTATCCATTCAAGATTGACCATTTCTCGACTTCGGTCGTCAACATCGTCCACCCTCATTGTTACCATGGGGGGCAGACCCTGCATAACAAAAGGCTTTCTTGCTGCCCATACAATTCCCCTCCATAAGAGGTCGTCCATTCCCCAGACAGGTCCCAGATATTCGTCAAAGGTCCATTGGTATGAGTTCCATTTTACTATGCGGCCATCACCATATTCAGCAACTTGCATCAGAGCTTCATTATTATCGCTTGTGCCAAGTGATGCCAATACGGTGTTATCTATAAGATCGTAGCTGTAGGCCCCGACTTGTAGAGGAGCTTTGGTTGCAATTGTGTCATTTGCAGGATTATAGATATCATTAGTATGGGCTTCAGTGATATAATGTGTTGTATTAAACCTGATCTCTGATGAGGAAAAGCCTGGATGAGAACCCACATGTTCACAAAATGCGCTTGGGAAGTCAAAAAGATGCGGATCAAAACTGTATAAGCCAGTACCTCCGCTTATCGCAGTTTCTAGTTGAGTCAAAGGGTATGCATTAGTGTATACCTCTCTGTGGCCCAAAATTAGAAGGGCGTAGTCGCTTAAATCCGGCAAAGGTTCAGCGCTGTTGACATCATAAGTATCATAAGGGATACCGAACCAATCAAGATATGGTTTGATAAAGTTTACATAACCAGTGTAATATAGAGTAGATCCTGAATTGAACATTACCAGTGCATTCCTGTTATGGCTAACCGGATTTATTCCTGAGACCGTTACAGTTATAGGGGTCCCCGACGACAGAGGATGACAACCTAAAGCATCAGTAACTGAAGTAATTTCAAATTTATAAGTGCCGGCCGTCAGCAATCCGGTATTGATGTCTGCGCCGCTTTGATAGTTGGGTATTGTGAAAGAAGATGTATCGTTTATTGTATATTCAACCGTATATGGGGGAGTACCTCCAGTGATATCAACAGACAGGTTAGTTGATGTATTATCATAAATGGATATGGAACTTTGAAACTGGGCCAAAGGGAAAGGGTTGTTAACATTAATGAACACAGATGATGTATAAGATGTAAAGTCTCCGCTCATGACGGCTCTTCGGTAGTAGGTGCTGGAAGTAATGGAAGGTGGTTGGTATTCTGGGCCAGTTGCTCCGTCAATGTCAACCCAGTTCTGATTATCAGCAGAGGATTGCCACTGATATACATAATTACCAGATCCGCCTGATGCAGGTACTGACTCTGTGAGAGCAGAGGGCATTGAGTTATAACATGTAATTTGGTTTTGTCCGGCCGACCCTGCTGAGAATGGCACAAAAACCACATCTCTGAAGAAGCATTCTTGTGGATGAAGAAGCTCCTGTAAAGGTACAGTCCCAATGCCTCCCCCCCCGGATCTGATGTATCTTATATATTCGTTTGAGACGAGAGGGCTGAAAGAATTACTATGAGACCAATACTGATTGTTTTCACTGTTTGTAACGCTGACAATATAATTCCGGTTTGCCTCGACTGTCAGCGGGGCAGGAAGATTGAATTCACGCCAACCCTGAGTGCCAGGGGTAAATGACCAGTCATAGGGTCCGGCTATCAGTTCAAATACTGATTGATCATTCTGTCTCCAAAATCTCACCTGGTGCAGTCCGGCTTCATCTACACCGGTGAAAATTCTTGCACTTACAATAACTCCATTCACCAGAGGTTCAAACTGGGTCCCAAAATCCCATCTTATCCAGGCATAAAATGAGTTCGGAATCTCTGATGTGAAAAGGGTAATTGGATTTACGGATATTCTAATCGCGTTTCCGGCAGTCGATCCGCATGCTGCATCAATTACCCATTGTCTGAACCACCTGTCTTCAATCAATGCGCCAGAACTGTATCCCGGTGCAGAAGCTCCTGGAATATCTGACCATGAAAGCCCGTCATCAGATACTTGCCATCTATAGGAATAGCTGCCACTACCTCCCGATGCTTCTGTGACTTGAATCAGCGGAACAGGTGCTGTGCCATTATATATCGTCTGATCAGTGCCAATTACAGGTGCAATGAGATCAGTGGCGACACTAATCGATACCGCATTTGTTGTAGCGCTTGCTGAAACATTATCAGTCACGCGGCAACGGAAATGGGCTGTTTTTCCCAGAACAGGAGGTGAATAAGTTTGCCTTTGAGCTGTTGTACCTGTGATGTCGTACCAGTCTGAACCGTTGTTTGATCGCTGCCAGCGATATGTGTATGGAGGAGTTCCTCCTGTTGGTTGTATCAAAAAGCTGAGAGTCTGAGGAGCAGATCTGTAGCATAAAACCTGGTTATTGCCTATCTGGCCAGGAGAAAGCGATTGACCAAAAACAATAACATTGACTGAAGCAAATATAAGAAAGGCAACAACTTTATGCATATGTTGGATGTTTTAATGAGTGAAAGTAATCTGTTGCACAACTTTAGCAAAGTACAGAATAAAATTAATATGTAAAGGTAACAAAATACTGATTTTGACAAGTTGTATAAAAAAATTGATGAAAATATCATGTATTGATTTTAGTTGTATTTTATATTGTTTATCAGTGAATTAGATGATTTGTTAATTATTCTCTTTTAGCTGATCAGACCTGTTTTTTTAGATGCAGGATAATGAACCTCTTCATTTGTTTAGTTCCGGAATCCACATTGTTTTATCTCTTAGCTGAAGTCGTGCGAAATGTAGACAAAGGCTCAATCAAAAATTACATTTTCTCATTATGAATCCGAAAAAATATGAATTTGCTTTAATTGTTTCACAGTAAAGTAAAACGTATTTGCTATTATAGTTAAAATCCAAAAAACTCATCAGAAAAACCTGAATCTGCAACTTTTCTCTATGGAAAACGTTCAATGAACGTAAAGACATAAGTCAACATGATTTGATGAAAACCTAACTATCTGTAAACAATTAGATTTAAAATGTCATAATTCAGGCTTTTTTTGTATTTGGGATAAGATTAACTTTGACAGAAATATTTATATAATGACAAATCGTATTCTGCTGTTTTTATCATTGATTCTTTTAACGTTATCCTGCAGACCTGAACAGTCTGGCTCATTGCCTGTAGTTAATACGGATTTTGCTACTGAAATTACCTATAATTCAGCTAAATCAGGCGGGAATGTTATATCTGACGGTGGAACTGAAATCACGGCAAAAGGTGTCTGCTGGAATACTACAGGGAATCCAGCATTAACTGATTTTAATTCAAATGAAGGTCAGGGATCAGGTAGTTTTACAAGTAATCTGACAGGCCTTGCTGAGGGGACAAAATACTTTGTAAAAGCGTATGCCACTAATTCATCCGGAACTTCTTTCGGGGATGAAATAAACTTTACAACATTGACAAAATCCGATGGCCAGATTATAGCAGATCATTCAGTGGTTGACCGGTATGATGATATTCCTGCTGCTTACCTTAATGAGGTGAAAAAGATGTGGGTTTCAATAGCCGGTGAATCTCACAGTCAGGCTTACAGGGCAGGCTTGTTGTTGTTGGAATCATTAAATTCAGCTTATTCTGTTAGTGTGGTTGAATCCGGAACACCTGAACCATATACAACATCCCATCTCAGATTTAGCGGTGCGACATGGGGCGATAAGGATAATTCGTCTGGGTGGATTTATAGCTATGGTGAAGAGGATTGGTATACAAATTCAACAGCCATATCCAGGACCAAAGCAGGTTTGCTGTACTGTAAGAACAATGGTCCTGCTCTCACGGCATTAGGTTTTGGCTGGTGCTGGGATGCGACCTGGCAGAATGACGTAGGTGGTAGTTATGATCCTGTTTATCATACAAGATGGGCCGGAGCATCAATGGGAGGTCCTGAAGGTAATCTTAGATGGGGTCTGGATGCAGAAGATAAGGCATTGACGGGTAATTCGGTTTGCATGGACACTTATATTAATGCTACTCAATCATATATAGATTATTGTGCGGCTAACAATATTCCTACAAAGATAATCTGGACAACAGGGCCTGTGGATAATGAAAACAATTGGGCTATTGGAGAGAGTGGTTACCAGCAATACTTAAAATGGGAGTATCTCAGGAATCATGTCAGGAGTCTGAGTGAAGCTTATTTTTTTGATTATGCAGATATCTTAAGTTATAATGACGCCGGGGTTCAGGCTACAACAACATGGACGGATAATAGTGGAACCTTGAGGACTTTCCCGATAATCAGTCCTGAAAACATGACAAGTCTGGACCCAAATTATCATATTGGTACTAACGGAGCTATTAAACTGGCAAAAGCCATGTGGTGGCTGCTGGCCAGAATGGCTGGTTGGGATGGTAAATAATTATTCTTTGTGCTATCGAATTTATTAGTTTGAAGTCCTTTGGTAAGGGGAGTTTATTTTTTATCGCTTTCCCATGCCAAGGTAACAACCGGTTTTTATCCATGAGCCGGCAAACCTATTTCAATAGGAGGCCTTAGTTATTCACGCCAACTTCATATCCGCAATAATCCCTGATATTCTCTCGTCAAGCATTTTTTCAGTTGCTTCCAGCCTGTCAGCTGAAACCAATGGCGCATTGACACTGAAGTAGAATTTTATCTTGGGCTCGGTTCCTGAGGGCCTGACTGAAATTTTTGATCCGTCCTGCAGGAAGAACTGGACAACATCCGATTTCGCAAGATCTATCTTTCCGGTTTCACCGGTCAGACAGTTGGTCGAAACCAGAGTTGAATAATCATTCATCTTTACAACCGGACTGTTATTGATTACCTTCGGAGGATTGCTCCTGTAACCGGCCATCATTGCCTTTATTTCTCCGGCACCTTCTGCTCCTTTCCTGACAAGGTTAATAAGTTTTTCTCTGTACAGGCCGTATTCCAAATAAATATCTGTCAACTGGTCAAACAGTGTCTTTCTATTTTCCTTGGCAAAAGCTGCCATTTCAGCAAATAATGCACATGAAGCAACAGCATCCTTGTCCCTTACATAATCACCGGGCAGGAATCCGTAGCTTTCTTCACCTCCTCCTATATACTTTTCCTTTCCTTCAAGTTCTCTGATCAGTTCAGCGAAGTATTTGAATCCGGTCAGGACATTGTAGCATTTTACATTGTAGCTCTCGGCAATCTTATCCATCAGATCGGTGGTTACTATCGTCTTGATTATGTATTCATTTCCCTTGTACTTGTTTTTCGCCTTGTACTGTGATAATATATAATGTATCAGAAGAACGGCAGTCTGGTTTCCGTTAAGGAGAATGAACTCATCCTGTGGATTCCTGAGTGCGATCCCGAGCCTGTCAGCATCAGGATCAGTGGCCATCACAATTTCTGCACCTATCTTTTTGGCTTTATCTATTGCCATTGAAAGTGCTGCCGGCTCTTCGGGATTAGGAGATTTTACCGTTGGGAAGTTACCGTCGGTTATATCCTGTTCAGGAACGGTATGAACATTCGAGAAACCATAAAGCCTGAGAGCATCAGGTACAAGTATCCCTCCTGTGCCATGGATAGGAGTGAATACTATCCCGGTTTCAGAGTGCTTCCTGTTTATTTCCGGATTGATGCTTATCTTGAGGATTTCGTCAAGGAAAAGCTGGTCAGTCTCTTTTCCTATTATTTTGATTTTGTCCTTCTTGCTGTCAAACCTTATCTGCGACACCGAAGTGATTTTCCTTACTTCATCGATAACACCCTTATCATGAGGAGGTACAACCTGACCGCCGTCGTCCCAGTAAGCCTTGTATCCGTTGTATTCGGGAGGATTGTGAGAAGCGGTTATCACAACACCGCTATTGCATCTGTAATGACGGATTGCGAATGACAGTTCGGGAGTGGGTCTGAGATCCTCGAAAAGAAAAACTTCAAATCCGTTTGCCGAAAAAATGTCGGCTGCTGTTTCTGCAAAATACCTGCTGTTATTCCTGCAGTCGTGTGCCACTGCAACCCTGATTCCTGTATCTCCAAAGGTTTTTATAAGGTAATTTGAAAGTCCCTGTGTCGCCATTCCAAGGGTGTAAATGTTCATCCTGTTGGTGCCGGCGCCCATGATTCCCCTTAAGCCACCGGTACCGAATTCAAGGTCCTGGTAAAAGGCATCGACGAGTTTTTTTTCGTCTTTTTCAAGCATCTCAGTGACTTCCTCGCGGGTTTCTTCATTGAATTCAGGTGAGAGCCATTGCCGGGCTCTGGATCTGATTTGGTCGAGTGATAACATATGTCGGTTATTTTAATTATTATTTCTATTCTGTTGATTTAAGTAATATCTCCATACATTTTTTCAGGCTGCATCTCCAGTACGGTATTGTCAGGTTATAAGCTTCCTTTATCTTGCTTTTGTCCAACACTGAATAAAACGGTCTTTTGGCAACTGAGGGAAAATCCCTCGAAAGTATTGCATTCACTTTGCAGTTCAGTCCAGCTTCCTGCATTATCTCCATAGCAAAATCATACCAGCTGCATACTCCCTCATTTGAATAATGATAAATACCCGCAACAAAGGCAATCTGGTTTCTGATTACCCTCGACACGATATGCATGATTGCCTCAGCCAGATCACCTGCATAAGTGGGTGTTCCAACCTGGTCGAAAACAACATCTACCGATTCCCTTTCCTTCCCCAGCCTGATCATAGTCTTTGTGAAATTGTTCCCGAACGGTGAATAAAGCCATGATGTCCTTATTATCATGGTTCTGTTATGAAGGAGTGCGTATTTTTCACCCTCAAGCTTCGAACGGCCATAGGCCGACAGGGGATTGACAGCTGAAGTTTCACTGTATGGAGTATTGGAGGAACCATCGAAAACATAATCGGTCGACAGGTGGATCAACTTGGTTTCAGTCTTTTCAATTGAATCTGCCAGATTTTTAACTGCCATGGCATTTACCCTGACAGCAGTTTCAGTGTCTGTCTCCGCCCTGTCAACAAAATTATAGGCAGCACAATTAATGATCCAGTCAGGCTTATTCGCCGAAGTGAATATCTTAACCGCTTCCGGGTCAGTCAAGTCAAGTTCGTCGATATCAGTAAAAATAAACTCATATCCTGAATAGTTTCTGGATTCAGTTTTTATTTCACTGCCAAGCTGTCCCGATGCTCCTGTTATAAGAATAACTGCCATGATGCTCAACTAAAAATTCATCTCTGCTTCCCTGAAAAAGGGTTGTTTCTGGTCCTTGGGACTTATAACCGGTTCAATTCCTTCTATCCTCCAGTTAATGGCAAGGTCCGGATCATCCAATGAAATACCCCGCTCATATTGCGGATTATAGAGGTTGTCGCATTTATACTGTATTACCGCAATATCACTTAGAACGGAAAACCCGTGAGCGAAGCCCTTTGGAATGAACAACTGTGTCTTGTTTTCTGAATCGAGTATCACACCAAACCATTTTCCAAAGGTCTTTGAATTTCTCCTCAGGTCAACAGCTACATCATATATTTTTCCCACAACCACTCTTATAAGTTTTGCCTGAGCAAAAGGATTCAACTGGTAATGGAGTCCTCTGATAACCCCTTTTACCGATCTTGATTCATTGTCCTGAACCGGATTAAACGGAATTCCAGACATAAGAAAGGTCTCAAGCTTAAAGCTTTCAAAAAAATAGCCTCTGCTGTCACTGAATACTTTAGGCTGAATTATGTACAATCCCTCAAATCCGGTTTCCGTTATTTTCATTGATATGACTTAATCATATGTAAATCCGTCTATTGTCTGGATATGCTATCGTGAGCTGGCAAATCCGTCTTCCTCGTTTGCTATTTTCAGGAGATATCTTCCATACTGGCTCTTTTTTACAGGTTCCGCAAGCGAAATTAATTGTTCCCTGCTTATAAACCCTCTTTTGTAGGCAATTTCTTCAATACATGATGCCTTGAGTCCCTGCCGCTGTTCAAGCGTGGAAATGAAATTAGCTGCTTGCAGCAGACTTTCGTAGGTTCCCGTGTCGAGCCATGCCATTCCCCGGCCCATTATTCTAACCTCAAGCGAGCCTTCCTCAAGGTATAGACGGTTCAGGTCGGTTATTTCAAGTTCTCCACGTGCTGATGGCTTAAGAGATTTAGCTTTTCCGATTACAGTATTATCATAAAAGTAAAGTCCGGTTACCGCATAGTTCGACTTTGGATTTTCCGGCTTTTCCTCAATGCTCACGGCTTTCATGTTTCTGTCAAATTCAACCACTCCGTAACGTGTCGGGTCATTTACATAATAACCGAAAACAAGAGCCCCTCTGGTAAGTTCAGCCGCCCTGAGCATGACATCCCCAAAACCTTGTCCGTAGAATATATTATCGCCAAGTATCATGCAGACATTGTCGCTACCGATGAATTCTTCCCCTAATATAAAAGCCTGTGCCAGGCCATCAGGTGATGGCTGTTCCTTATAGCTGAATCTGACTCCTATTGATGATCCGTCGCCCAACAGATTTCTGAACCCCGGCAGGTCTCTTGGTGTCGATATAACAAGTATCTCCCTGATCCCGGCCAGCATCAGTACCGACAAGGGATAATAAATCATCGGCTTGTCATATACCGGAAGCATCTGCTTCGAAATTGCTGTCGTAATAGGGTAGAGGCGGGTCCCTGATCCCCCGGCCAGTATTATTCCTTTCATTATCTGATGATTATATCATGTTCCTATAGATGTTGCAAGACCCGGGTTTTGGCGGGTTGTAGCAAGTTCAATATTGCAGCTCAAGCCTCAGGCCTTACTTTCTTCCTATTCCATAATAACAAAAGCCCTTCTTTTTCATCTCTTCCGGATCATAAATATTTCTTCCGTCAAAAATGGTCTTTTCATGCATTAGTTTCGACATTTTTTCAAGATCTGGAAGGTGAAACTCAGCCCATTCGGTCAAAAGAGCAAGGGCATCCACGCCTTTTATGGCATCATAGTGATCCTCAGCATAATAAACACTGTTCCCCAGTTGTTTCCTGGTCTCGTCCATGGCAGCCGGATCGTAAACCCTTACATTCACGCCGGCGTCAACAAGTTTTTTTACAAGATATACAGCCGACGACTCCCTTATATCGTTTGTTTTTGGCTTGAACGATAGTCCCCACACACCGATTGACTTAGATTTCAGATTATTTCCGAAATGCCTGCTGATTTTGTTGAATATCACGTTTTTCTGAAATTCATTGGCTTTTTCCACAGCAGAGATAACCTTGAGATCATATCCCTGGTCGGATGCGGTTTTTATAATTGCCTTGACATCTTTTGGGAAACAGGATCCGCCGTAGCCGATACCCGGATATAAAAACCTGTTTCCTATCCTGGGATCGCTTCCGATTCCCTTCCTGACATTGTTAATGTCAGCGCCGAGAAGTTCGCACAGATTGGCAATTTCGTTTATAAAGCTTATCCTTGTTGCAAGCATCGCGTTTGCTGCATTCTTGGTGAGTTCAGCCGATGGGATGTCCATGAATATTACTGTCCGGTTGTTAAGGAGAAAAGGCATATAGAGCTTCCTCATCAGATCGCCGGCCTTTTTGCTGTCAACACCTACAATGATTCTCTGGGGCTTAAGGAAATCCTCCACAGCCGAACCTTCCTTGAGAAACTCGGGATTTGAAGCGACATCGAAAGGTATGTCCTGATTTCTTTCTGCAAGTTTGTTTTTTATTGCAATCCTTATCCTTTCAGCTGTGCCTACCGGGACTGTACTTTTGGTTGCAACAACCACATAATGATCGAGCAGCGATCCTATTTCTGTTGCAACGCCCAAAACATGCTTCAGGTCAGCGCTTCCGTCCTCGTCAGGAGGAGTTCCGACCGCGATGAATATAACCTTTGCTCCGGATATTGCTTCTTTTATGCTGTTTGTGAATGTAAGTCTTCCCTTTTCAATATTGGTAACCATCATCGGTTCCAGTCCGGGCTCATAGATCGGTACCTTCCCGGCCTGCATCATCTTTACTTTATTGAGGTCATTGTCAACACAAACTACATTGACACCTGTCTCGGCAAAACACGTACCTGTAACCAGCCCCACATAACCAGTTCCAATAACTGCAATCTTCATATATTTCTTTTAGTGTAAGTTGTACAAATATAATAAATCCTTTCACAGTAATTCGATGACTTGAGCCACTAACTATGCACAGGGCACAGGGCAAAGAACTACATTTCTGAAAACCATGAAAATCTTAATTATATTGCGACATTTCAATAAAAAAACATATCTTTGCAACCACTTTTTTACAAAATAATGTCTAACTTATTAATTATTAGTCCTTTTAATTGCCATTATGACTGAAAGCAAAAAGAAACCTGTCAAGAAAGAAAAACTTGAAATTGATGAAGAAGGTCTGACGACTGCGAAAAAAATCAAAGCCAAAGAGAAGCCTGTTGCACAAGTAATTGATGAAGAGATTCTTCCGGATGAAGATTCGCAGAGTGAAGCTGATGAAATTGTTATAAAAGTTGTCGATGAGACAGAGGAAGCTGTCCGGGAAGCAAGATTACGCAAAAACATTCCTGAAGTTGACAAGGTAAAGAAGTCCGAGGTTAAAACCGAAGGAACTCATGTTCCCTCAATTGAGGATTTTGACTGGGAAAGTTATGAAAGTGACGGAATAAAAAACTCACCCAGGCACAAGGAATACGAAGAAATGTATAATAAGACTCTGTCAACTGTCGCAGTTGATGAGGTCGTTACCGGAACGGTAATCAATATGACATCCCGCGAGGTTGTTGTGAATATAGGTTACAAATCGGAGGGTGTTGTCAGCCTTAACGAGTTTCGCTACAATCCTAACCTGAAAGTAGGAGATACAGTTGAAGTTTACGTAGAAAGTCAGGAAGACAAGAGGGGCCAGCTGGTTCTTTCACATAAGAAGGCCCGTGCAATTAATTCATGGGAACGTGTCAACGAAGCCCTGGCGAAAGATGAAATTATTACCGGTTATATCAAGTGCAGGACTAAGGGCGGCATGATTGTCGATGTATTCGGCATTGAAGCATTCCTTCCCGGTTCTCAGATTGATGTCAAACCGATCCGCGACTATGACGTGTTTGTTGGCAAGACAATGGAATTCAAGGTTGTAAAGATAAACCAGGAATTCAAGAACGTCGTTGTGTCGCATAAGGCTCTTATCGAAGCTGAACTTGAACAGCAGAAGAAGGAAATCATTGCCAAGCTCGAAAAAGGACAGGTTCTCGAAGGAACTGTCAAGAATATCACATCTTATGGTGTATTCATCGATCTCGGCGGTGTCGACGGCCTTATTCACATTACCGACCTGTCATGGGGCAGGGTGAATCATCCCGAGGAGATTGTTCAGCTTGACCAGAAATTGAATGTAGTTATTCTCGATTTTGATGATGACAAGAAGCGTATTGCTCTTGGCCTGAAGCAGCTGACACCTCACCCATGGGATTCAGTCGATCCCGATCTCAAGGTTGGTGACAAGGTTAACGGCAAGGTTGTTGTTATGGCCGACTATGGTGCATTTGTTGAAATTGCTGCCGGTGTGGAAGGTCTTATCCATGTTTCCGAGATGTCGTGGTCGCAGCACTTGCGCAGCGCCCAGGAATTCCTGAAGGTTGGAGATGAGGTAGAAGCCGTGATTCTGACACTCGACAGGACTGAAAGGAAAATGTCGCTTGGTATCAAACAACTCAAGCCCGATCCATGGCAGAACATCGAGGAGAAATACACTGTTGGTTCAAAACATACAGCCAAAGTCAGAAACTTTACCAATTTCGGCGTATTTGTCGAGATTGAAGAAGGAGTTGACGGACTAATCCATATCTCCGATCTCTCGTGGACCAGGAAAATCAAGCATCCTGCCGAATTCACCTCCATCGATTCGGAAATTGACGTTGTTGTCCTCGAAATTGACAAGGAAAGCAGGAGGCTCAGTCTTGGTCACAAACAACTTGAGGATAATCCCTGGGATGTGTTCGAGAATCTTTTCACCATCGATTCAGTGCATGAAGGAACAGTGGTCGAGGTATTCGACAAGGGAGCTGTTGTTGCTCTTCCCTATGGCGTCGAAGGCTTCGTCACACCCAAACACCTTGTAAAGGAAGACGGAACAACGGCTAAAATCGATGAGAAACTCGAGTTCAAAGTCATTGAATTCAACAAGTCAGCCAAGAAGATCATCCTCTCTCACAGCAGGATATTTGAAGACGAGAAGAAAGCTGCCGAGTCACCTGCCAGGAAGACCGAAGGGGATTCTCCAAGGAAGTCATCCAGGAAAACCAAGCTGAATGTTGAGAAAACAACACTCGGTGATATAACTCAATTGGCCGCTCTTAAGGAAGAAATGGAAGAAAAAGCTGGTAAAGCTTCAAAAAAATAGAAAATAGTTTTAAATTTAAGCTGTTAAAATTATAACTATGGATTTCAACATTGAGAATCGGAATAACAGCACCTTGATCCAGATTAAATCTGAGAAGCTTGATACTCATATAGCACCGGCTCTGAAATCAGAACTGGTGCTTATTTCAGGCAAGGGAGAAAAGAATATCATCCTTGATCTCGAAAAATGTCAGTATTGCGACTCTTCCGGACTGAGCGCGATCCTTGTTGCTAACAGGCTGTGCAAGAACGCCGGAGGAACTTTCGTGCTCTGCGGACTAAGTGAGGCAGTCGAAAGGCTGATTACTATCTCACAACTTGATACGGTGCTAACTATTACAAAGTCAGTTGCCGATGCTGAAAAAATGATTTCATGATCAAAGTATTGCAGATTGCAAATGAAAGTCACGGTACTTGGTAGCAGTTCTGCATTACCGACATCGCAAAGATATCCATCCGCTCATGTGCTTACTGCACATGGGCGGATGTTTTTGATAGACTGTGGTGAAGGAACACAGATGCAGCTAAGGAAATGCAGTATAAGATTCGGTAGAATAAACGACATCTTCATCAGTCATCTGCATGGCGATCACGTGTTCGGGCTCTATGGACTTCTTTCCACTTTCAACCTGATGGGAAGGACTAATCCGATCCGCCTGCATGCTCCCGCAAACTATGATCTGTTACTCCGGTCGCATCTCAGCGATTTTGACATACACCTGAACTTCGAAATTGTTTTTGTACCTCTTCAAGGCAATGATCCCGCTATCGTTTATGAAGATAAACATCTTACAGTTGCTGCATTTCCGCTTAAACACAGGATTCAGGCATACGGTTTTGTCTTTCGCGAAAAACCTGCCGACAGGAATATTATAAAGGAAAAAATAGAAGAATATTCCATCCCTTCATATAGGATTCCGGGGATTAAGAAAGGACAGGACTTTGTAAACGACGAGGGAATGGTGATCAAAAATGATGAAATAACAGTTCCGCCTCCCAAACCCCTCTCATATGCATATTGCAGTGATACAATGTATTTTGCCAGACTCTCGTCCTTCGTTAAGAGTGTTGACCTGCTATACCACGAAGCCACCTTTGACGGGTCCATGGAAAAACTGGCAAGGAAAGTAATGCATTCCACAACACTCGATGCCGCTAAAACAGCCCTGAAGGCAAATGCAGGAACCCTCATGATCGGCCATTTCTCTGCCCGTTACGATGATGTGACATCACTTGTCGAAGAGGCCCGAACGATCTTTCCGTCAACCATCCCGGCAATTGACGGAAATACCTATAATATAAAGGAACTTTCTGCAGGGAAGCAACCCTGACGGCAGGACTTATCCTGATCATTAAGCCGAATCTTTGTTTTGACCGGTTTAGTACCGAATCCCCCAAGGGGCCCGTAGGTAAATCCCGGAAGATAAGTCTCCGGAATCATGGCCCGGATATTGCTGTTACGACATTGTGCATGGTGGTATTGAAGCAAAGAATAATTATCTTTGCACCACCTTAAAAACATGCAGTAAGAAACATTGATACTCAACATGAAGAGATACACATTAATACCATACATATTCCTCCTTTTAAGCTATACAGCATTTTCCCAGACTCTTAATGAAGGCACTTTCAAAATTGGCCGGACACTGGGTCTTATTGATGCCTGGTATGTTGATACCACCGATATTGACAAACTGACTGAGACAACCATCGTTGAATTGCTAAGGACTCTTGATCCTCATTCGGTTTATATCTCTGCCAAGGATGTGAAGGAGATGAATGAACCACTGACGGGAAACTTTGAAGGTATTGGCATTCAATTCAATCTTTTAAGGGACACTATTATTGTTATAGAACCGATAGGGGGCGGACCCTCTGAGAAGGTTGGTGTTCTTGCCGGTGACCGTATAGTTGGAATAGACGGTGAGAATGTAGCCGGTGTGGGGATTTCGACAAACGGTGTGCGCGGCAAGCTTCTGGGCATGAAAGGAACTAAAGTGAATATCAGGGTTTTCAGAATTGGGGTCAGGGAATTGCTTGATTTCACAATTGTTCGCGACAAAATTCCGATAAACAGCCTCGATGCGGCTTATATGCTCGATAACCAGACCGCCTATGTGAAACTGAATAAATTCGCGGCAACCACAGCAAGAGAATTCACTTCTGCTGTCGACAGTCTCCGCAGGTACAACATGAAGAACCTTATCCTGGACCTCCGCTCCAACGGTGGGGGGTATATGGTGGCCGCAACAGATATTTCCGATATGTTTTTCCCCGACAAGAAGCTCCTGGTCTTCATCAGGGGCAGGAGAAACCCGCGTCAGGATTATTTTTCAAACGGGAAGGGCTCCCTTGCCGATACGAGGATTGCCGTTCTTACCGATGAGGGATCGGCCTCAGCCAGCGAGATACTTGCAGGTGCTCTGCAGGATTGGGACAGGGGCCTGGTAATTGGTCGCAGGACATTTGGCAAAGGTTTGGTTCAGAACGGATTCTATCTGAATGACGGTTCAATGATCAGACTGACTATAGCACGATACTATACACCTACAGGCAGGCTTATCCAGAGTCCTTACAACGAGGGTTATGATAAGTATATGGAGAACTTCTATAAGCGTTATACAAACGGAGAACTGATTAGTGCCGACAGCATTCATATGCCTGACTCTCTCCGATTCACGACCCTGGTAAATGGAAGAACAGTTTATGGCGGTGGCGGTATTATGCCTGATGTGTTTGTTCCGGCAGATACATCGGATTATTCCGATTATTACCGGAACCTGGTAAGAAGAGGGATACTGAATTCATTTTCACTTGAATACTCTGATAAGAACAGGAAAAAACTTGCATCGGATTACAGGAACTTTGATGATTTCAGAAATCGTTTCAGCTTCAGTCAGGAGGAAGTGAATTCCCTTATTGAGAAAGCCGAGAAGGACGGAGTGAAATATAATGAAGAGCAATTCAATATTTCAAAAAACGCGATACTGAAAGTCACCAAAGCCCTTATCGCCTCAAACTTGTGGAGAACAAACGAATACTTCATGATTCTGAATGAGGACGATATCGTTATCGGGAAAGCCATGACGATTCTCAATAATAAGGCTGAATACGAAAGGATACTCGGATATTAGTCGTCTATGATCTCTCACGGGGGGAGATCAGGGTGAATGTGTACTGTTCACTGCATACCAATTAACCATCAAAGTGATACTGACAGCCAAAACCCTCTATGGACTCGAAAAAGTTCTTTCACGGGAGCTTGCAGCTCTTGGAGCTGAGAATATTCAGGCCGTAAACCGGGCAGTCACGTTTGAGGGTGACAGGTACATGCTTTACAAAAGCAATTATTGTCTTCGCACAGCTCTTTCGGTTCTTGTTCAGATCGCCGTTTTCAGGATTCGTTCAGCCAATGACCTTTATAGAAGATGCATGAAAATTGACTGGAGCCTGTATCTCGACAGCCGCAGCACCTTCGCGGTGTCGGCGGTTGTTAATTCACCTCTCTTCCGGCACAGCGGATTTGCAGGACTCAGGCTGAAAGATGCAGTGGCCGACTGGTTCCGTTCCAGAACCGGAAACCGTCCGTCGGTCGATAGCGACAACCCGGATATCCTCATTAATCTTCATATCAGCAACGACCTCGTGACTGTTTCACTCGATTCTTCAACGCAGCCTCTTTTCAAACGCGGTTACAGACAGCAGCAGGGTACTGCCCCGATGAATGAGATTCTGGCAGCGGGGATAATTATGATCTCTGGCTGGAATTCACGTGTCCCGCTTATCGATCCGATGTGCGGTTCCGGAACCATTCCTGTTGAAGCCGCCCTTATCGCTTCCAATACTCCTCCGGGGAAATTCAGGAAGCGTTTTGGCTTCCAGAAATGGAGCGATTACGATAAGGATATGTTTATCGCCATGAAAGATGAGGCAGAATCGCTTATAAAACCATGTGAGGGAATGATTTTCTGCAGTGATATATCCGGGGATGCGGTGGAATTGTCGAATGCCAATATCAGATCGGCCGGACTTACGGATATGATTGACTGCAGGGTGGAGGATTTCCGAAATCTCAAAGCACCGTCGGCAGAAGGTGTCGTGATAATGAATCCGCCTTACGGGCAGAGGATCAGAACTGATGACAGCAATGAATTTTATGGTATGATAGGTACAGTCCTCAAGCACGGATTTCCGGGCTTTGACGCCTGGATTATCTCATCCGACAGGGAGGCTTTAAAACATGTGGGACTCAAACCGTCAGCCAAAACAACCCTGTTCAACGGAGCTCTTGAATGTCTTCTTGTCAATTATAAGCTGTACCGGGGATCAAAGAAACACTTTAAAGACAATCTATTCTGATTTTTCCCGTTTATCAGATTCGGATACCGTTATTGGTGTAATAATTGTTTTGGCATAAAAATAATGCTTACATTTTTTATATATTTGTTGACAAAATTATTGATTCTATTAAAAGCAAAGCTTAGATGAGCTTTAATGTTGAGAGTTATTTTTCTGGCTTGTCAGACGGTAATCAGATCCTTTATTACAAGGGGAACATCGATTCAGACCTAATTACCAGAGTGCTTGATATGGTAGAGGAAAAACTGATAAGCTTTAATGAAAGTCCTAAGCTGAGAAAGAGGGTCTATAATGTTCTGGTTGAAAGTCTTCAGAACCTTTATCACCATGCAGGAGCCGTTCCCGCGGGTTTTGAGGATCAGACATCCGAAAGGTTCGGTATCCTGTCAATAAACAAGATTCATGACGGATACAGAATAGTTACCGGAAATTTTATCGGGGCAGAAGAGACTGATGAGCTGGAGAAGAGAATAGCAAGGATCAATAACTCATCAAATGAAGAAATTATTGAACTTTATAAACATATTTTGAATCATCAGTGCATATCAGTAAAGGGAGGAGGAGGACTCGGACTGGTGGACATTGCAAGGAAAACCGGAAACAAGCTTGGATATGTCTTCAATAGTTATGATGCAGATACCTATTTCTTTTGTCTCGATATCCTGGTTAACAATAACAAGTGAAACAAACTAAACTAACAAGCATATGGAACCCATACTGATTGAAGGAACCCCAAAAACACCCACGATCAAGTTTGACGCATCAAGCGGCGTGTTCGAGATCAAGGGACGGTCAATACCCGAAAACTCAGTAGACTTCTACAAGCCTCTCATCGACTGGCTTGACAGCTACAAGGAAGATCCTAATGACAAGACTATTGTTAACATAAGGCTTGAGTATTTCAACACGAGTTCTTCAAAATGCATTCTTGATGTCTTCAAGAAACTGGAATCCATTTACAAGGCAAAAAATGAAGTGGAGGTAAACTGGTACTATGAGGAAGATGATGAGGATATGCTTGAAGCAGGCGAAGATTATGAATCCATAATCAGGGTGCCTTTCAAAATGATAGAGATCGTAGAATAAATAACCCGGATTTACCGGTAGCCGGGAAAAACGACTGGTGTTTTTCTTTAACGTGAGGAGAGTGTCTTTATGGCACTCTTTTTTTGTATGTTAAGAAGACGGAAGATAAAAAAGGAAATAATTCTCACAGTTTAATCAGGCAGCTTCGGCCTTCTGCTCAGCACTTTCTCTCCATAGCTGAGCATATTCCTCAGAATCCTGAAATATAGAAGAAGATAAGTGATCATGGTTACGGTCCAGATTACCAGTACGTTTACCCAGTAGGTGTCAATGCTGAGTCCAAAGATCCTTTTTTCAGGGGAATAGAAATGAGCTTTGATGAAACCGGAGGTGGGGTCCATAAATATGGGGTCGAATTTCTGGATCAGTTCGCCCTCGTATTCTATCGTCTTTTGTGTCTCATTTTTTAAAGTCACAAATTCATCAAGCGAAACATTGAAATTATCATCCCTCAGCTTCTGGTAAGCTTCCTTGTTATCCGCTTCCATTTTGCTTATCAGACCATCCTTCTCATTGTTGGCCTTGTTGTATAGCTTTACAAAATACCTGCGGACAATTTCCACATGTGCAATAGCATCCTTTATGATCTCAGATGTTACCAAATCGGGTTTCAGACTTTCCGCGTTATCAAACCTTATCCCCGGGATCCGGTCTTGAAGCTTCTTTATTTCATTGTAAACAAGTTCAAGGTCATCATTGAAATCCTCATCTCTTTCTCCCTTGTTTAGATCGATCAGAAGCTTGTCGAGATTGCCCTTTACCTTTGAGCACCAGTAGTCCTTCACAAACCTCGACTCGCTCATCTTCTTGTCATACTCGTAAAACACAGCTGCATACCTGTTGTCCTTGTATTGCTTGACAGCCAGTGCCTCGTATCCCCAGCGTGCTACAATAGCTTCACCGTAGAAGGGGATCGTGGTCGGGTTTGATATATTGGGATTCAGCTTTTCAAACCTGACAAGCACCCCGCTGAGTATGATCTGGGGAATAATCAGGAAAGGTATCAGAATATATATGGTAACTACTGCCTTGAAACTGTCGGAGATGAGCAATCCCAAAACGTTGGCTGAGGCCCAGCAGGAAAACAGAACCAGCCAGTATTCGAATGTCATGCCCTTTATTCCGGTAATTACATTTCCCAGTATGACGAATGTAAAAGCCTGTATGGCTGAAATGCCGAACTGCACGCTCACCTTTGACATCAGGTAACTGTTCCAGCTTAGATTAAGAAATGCTTCACGCTTGAGTATCTTGCGGTCCTTGAAAATCTCCTCTGCGCTGACTGTCAGTCCCATGAACAGGGCCACAATCACCGACATGAAGATGTAAACAGGCAGGTTGCTGTTGTCAATCAGGAGGTATTCAGGACTTTTTACATTTTCATCATAATATCTTATCAGGAAAGCCAGGAAAAAGGCAAGCACAGGAGCTTCAAAAAGAGTTATTAGAAGATACTGGGAATCAGAAAGTTTAGAGAGGATATCTCTCTTTGCATAAATCAGAAACTGCCTCAGCTTGCTGGGAGGCTTAAAGGTAATCTCCGGCAGCGTTCCTCCCTTGTCAAGTTTCTCTTCCTTCTTATCCGATTCATACAATTCTCTCCATTCGTCAGGCGATATCCTCCGGGTATCGGTGGGCTTACCGCTTTCAGTCATTACCTTGGTTTCTACAATGTTGAAAATCTGCTCCGGATTTATATTGCCGCATGAGTGACACACACTGTCGGAGTAGTTTGGCTGTCCGATTTTCTTCTTGAAGTATTCAATGGATTCGACCGGATTACCATTGTATATTAAGTACCCGCCTGTATCGAGGATTATCAGCTTGTCGAACATCTTGAATATGTCCGATGATGGCTGATGGATCACTATAAACAGAAGTTTCCCTTTCCTTGCAAGTTCATTAAGAAGATCCAGTATATTCTCGGAGTCTCTCGATGATAGTCCCGATGTAGGTTCATCCAGAAACAGCACTGCCGGTTCCCTTATCAGTTCGAGCGAAATATTGAGCCTTTTTCTCTGACCTCCGCTAATCTTCTTGTTAAGCGGCGATCCTACCTTCATATTCCGGATTTCATACAATCCAAGGTTTCTGAGAACATTGTCAACTTTTTCACGTATTTCTTCATCTGTAATATTGCCGAAGCATAGCCTGGCATTGAAATACAGGTTTTCAAAAACTGTAAGATCTTCGATCAGAAGGTCATCCTGCGAAACATACCCGATATGTCCCTTGATCTTGTCCTTTTCCTTGTGGATGCTAATCCCGTTCAGCAGAACCTCGCCTTCCGATGGAGGATTGCTACCGTTCAGAACGCTGAGAAGAGTTGACTTCCCAGCTCCGCTCGCCCCCATGATACCTATCATTCTTCCCGACTCTGCCTTGAACGACATGCTGTGAATTCCAACCTCGCCGTTCTTGAACCTGTATTCCAGGTTGTTTACCTCATACATTACCCTCGAAGAAATGAATTCTTCCTTGATGAAAAGCATGGTGATATCCCAGTGGTATATGGGGGCGATGTTGTATCCTTTTATTGATGCTCCGTGGCTGATCGGGTATACCTTGTCCTCCGTGAGGAGCAGACCGTTCATCGTAAGTTCCCCCGACCGTGCATACCTGAGAAAATACATGTTTACCGACGGAACGTACAGAATCCAGATCTGTCCCTTCAGCTGATCCCTGAATGCATATTTCGTTTTTCCCGTATCGTCAGCCTTTTCTCCCGAAATAACCAGGAGATTCTGTGAGACAGGGATATCAGTGAAAGGATTCAGTACAAATTTTTCCAGGATGTCATATTCCTCTTTGGATATGTTAAGGCTTTCCGCGAGTGTTGCAATGAATCCCCTTTCAAGGGATGTGGCGGATCCGTTACCTGATTTGCAGAATTCAAGGGCCAGAAGGGTAACAACTATCCTCTGATCCAGTCCAAGCAGCCCTTCTTCGTTTATCTCATGACAAAGTTTGGTTATCCTTATCGCGATAGCCCCTTCGCGTCTCTCCCTCGTACTCTTTTCAAGCTTAAGTTGCGCTTCCCTGTAGGCCTCATCATAAATCCCCAGATATTTATTTACCAGTTCATTGTTGAAATGCTGATGCAGGAATGCCTCCACTACAGCCCGCCTTTCATTCTGATCGCCTTCAGGATTGGCAATAATGGCAAATAATTGTATCAGGGTATTGATAATCTTCTCACTCATTGAAGAAAGGGAATTCTCAAGGATAAAACTATTGAGATACCATTTCCTACAAAACGGCTATTCGCGTTAATTGTTGTGATTCTGAGAACTTAGGACCCTGAAATATTTTCTTTGGCAGGGTATTGTTTAATCTGTGTGAAGTTTATTTCTTTCTGACGGCTTTTTTCTTTTTTTGGACCGAAAATCCGAATTTGCCTATCAGGCTTCCTGTTTCATAGTACTTGCCATGGATATAACAGACCGGATCAGCATCCAGGAGCCTGAAGACCCCCGATTTCTTATCCAACAACGATTCCTCGGCATTCACCGCAACCACTTCGGAAATGAACATGTGATGGGTCCCTAGTTCCTTGATTTCCTTTACAATGCATTCGATGTTGACAGGCGATTCCTTAATAAGGGGCGCCTTAACCCTTTCAGCTTTTTCCGGTGTCAGCCCCATCTCCAGAAACTTGTTGTGATCGGCTCCCGACTTTACTCCGCACCAGTCGGTGGCATATGCCAGCGACTCCGTGGTCAGGTTGATAACGAATTCAAGATTTTTCCTTATTATGCCATACGAATGCCTTGACGGCCTCACTGAGATATAGCACATCGGAGGATCGGTGCAAATGGTGCCTGTCCACGATACAGTGATTATGTTGTATTCATCGGGAGTTGAACCGCAGCTGACCATCACTGCCGGCAGGGGATAAATCATTGTCCCAGGCTTCCAGAGTATTTTTCCCATAAATGCTTTTTCTCAAATATAGTATTATCACGGCATATTCCGGAAGGTATCTGCTTAATTTGTCATTATGACACGATCAGCCATGATTCACGTGTCAAACTGGCAGTTTTAAGAACTGGCAGAAAAATTGATCTCTTTTGTTCCGTCAGCCTGATGGTTGCTATTATCCCACTTTCTGGCTCTAACATTAAAAATTTTATGATATGAATCTCAATAATTTCACACTCAAGGCACAGGAATCAATTCGGAAAGCCTTCATGATTGCAGATGCAAAAGGGCAGCAGGCTGTTGAATGCGCTCATTTGCTTCACGGGGTGATAAGTGAGGCCGAGAACATCAGCGATTGGCTTTTCGGAAAGCTTGGTGTCAGTACTGCAACGGTCATGAAAGACCTTGAAAAGATTATCGACTCCTATCCCAGGGTAAGCGGAGGTGAACCATATATATCTTCAGGCGCATCTGAAGCGCTGCGAAAGGCAAACGATCAGGCTGCAAGCATGAAGGATAAATTCGTTACCACCGAACATATTCTAATCGGGTTGCTCGACACATCCGACAGGTCATCCCAGCTTCTGAAAGACTATGGCATTACAATGAAGGACCTGAAAGCGGCTGTAAATGAGTTGAGGAAAGGAGCTACTGTTGATAATCCGACCTCTGACGACACTTTTGATTCTCTCAACAGGTACGCGATAAACCTTAATGAGAGGGCAAGGACAGGAAAGCTTGATCCTGTTGTCGGCCGTGATGAGGAGATAAGGAGAATATTGCAGATACTTACCCGGAGAACCAAGAACAATCCCATAATGATAGGCGAACCGGGTGTCGGTAAAACAGCCATTGCAGAAGGGATTGCACACAGGATTATCAGGGGAGACGTTCCTCAGGATCTGAAATCGAAGACCATTTATTCGCTCGATATGGGCGCACTGATTGCCGGTGCCAAATACAAGGGGGAGTTTGAGGAGAGACTTAAGTCGGTTGTGAATGAAGTCGTATCTGCTGACGGAGAAATAGTGCTTTTTATCGATGAGATACACACCCTTGTCGGGGCCGGTAAATCGGAAGGAGCCATGGATGCCGCGAACATACTGAAACCGGCTCTTGCCAGGGGCGAACTGAGGGCCATCGGAGCAACAACCCTGAACGAATACCAGAAATATTTCGAGAAGGACAAGGCCCTTGAAAGGCGTTTCCAGGTGGTAATGGTTGATGAACCCGACAGGGAAGACTCAATCTCAATACTGAGGGGGGGCAGGGAAAAATATGAAACCCATCACAAGGTGATTATCCGCGACGAAGCAATTATTGCAGCCGTCGATCTGTCGACCCGCTACATCACCGACAGGTTTTTGCCCGATAAGGCCATCGACCTTATTGATGAAGCCGCTTCGAGACTAAGGCTGCAGATGAATTCGGTTCCTGATGAAATCGATGAGGTTGAAAGGGCCATTACAAGGCTGGAAATAGAAAGGGAAGCCATCAGGCGCGATGAAGATAAGGTAAAGGAGGATGCGATATCTGCTGAACTGGCCGAACTGCAGTCTAAGAGAGATGAACTTACGGCTGCATGGAAAAATGAGAAGGAAATGATCGAACAGGTGCAGGAAAAGAAAGAGGAGGTTGAAGCACTCAGGTTTGAAGCCGATGAAGCGGAACGAAGAGGCGATTACGGCAAGGTTGCCGAGATACGCTATGGAAAGATAATTGGCCTGGAAAAGGAGATTGAGCTTCTAAAGGAACAGATTAACCGTAAAAGAAGCAAGGGCTCACTCGTCCAGGAGGAGGTGAGATCGGAAGACATTGCTGAGGTAGTTGCAAAATGGACAGGCATTCCTGTTGCCAGGATGCTTGAAAGTGAAAAGGAAAAACTTCTAAGGCTCGAGGAGGAACTTCACAAGAGAGTGGTTGGTCAGGATGAAGCCGTCAGGGCAGTGTCGGATGCTGTAAGACGTTCGAGGGCAGGCCTTCAGGATGCAAAAAAGCCGGTTGGTTCTTTTATCTTCCTGGGAACAACGGGAGTGGGAAAGACGGAACTCGCGAGAGCTCTGGCCGGCTTCCTTTTCAATGATGAAAACCTGATGACAAGGATTGATATGTCGGAGTATCAGGAGCGCCATTCGATTTCGAGACTAATCGGAGCGCCTCCCGGATATATCGGTTATGAGGAAGGAGGCCAGCTGACGGAAGCTGTACGGCACAAACCATATTCGGTTGTGCTTCTCGATGAGATTGAAAAAGCACACCCTGATCTTTTCAACCTCCTGCTTCAGGTCCTCGATGAGGGAAGGCTTACCGACAATAAGGGCCGGACGGTAAACTTCAGGAACGTTATCATAATCATGACATCCAACCTTGGTTCCGATCTGATCCGCGACAGGATGGACAAATGGAATAACAACATGCCTGAAAAGGAGATAGAAGACCTTCGCGAGGAGTTGTTCATGCTGCTCAGACGTTCGCTCAGACCTGAATTCCTTAACAGGGTCGACGAAATAGTCATATTCAGCCCGCTAAACCTTGAACAGATAAGGGAGATTGTGGTAATTCAGCTGAATAATCTCAGGAATGTCCTCTCGGGCAGCAATCTGAAACTCGATGTGTCGGATGAAGCCATCGACTGGCTTGCTACCAACGGATATGATCCCCAGTCCGGAGCCCGTCCGGTTAAGAGACTGATCCAGAAGGCACTAGTAAATGAACTGTCAAAGGAGATAATAGCCGGCAATATACCCAGGGAAAGTACCGTAACAGTGGATGTGGAAGATGACAGGCTGGTATTCGGCAACAGCAGTAATTAAAAGTCTAAAGGAATCTGACATCTTCCTCCCTGTGCCCCGCACCCCGCGCCCTGTGCCCCGCGCCCTGTGCTCTGTGCCCTGCGCCCCGTGCCCTGTGCCCTGTGCCCTGTGCCCTTACCTGAATGACCTGATGCAGGTATTCAGATCATCATATATATCAAAAATGGTATGAAGGTGAAGGGTTTGGAACAATTCCTTCGCCCTTGGTTCGGGATTCGCAAATTTCATGATTCCGAAATTGCCTTTTGCTGCCTTGTGAAGCGACAGAAAGCAGGCAAAACCTGAACTGTCGATGTATTCCACCCCCTTAAGGTCGATAATGACCCTGGCACCTGAGGTGGCAAAAATCTTGCTTACGCCTTCCTTGATCTCATCTATTGTGGTGGAGTTGATCTTTTTGACGGCAAAAGTGATGATATCTATCTTACCCCTTTTCTCAATATTGATCATGTCTGTCATAACTCACGGCTTTTTACGAGTTCATCGAGTTCCTCAAGCGCATGCATCGTATCATTCTCAAAGCGTATCAGATAGGATTCATACTTTTCACTATTCCTGCCATCCTTTGCTTCCAGCTCAAAGGTCTTGAGCATATTCGCCAGACTGTCCATACCCATAATGGCAACCGACGATTTTGCTTTGTGAGCAAGGTTGCCCAGGGCTTTGTAATCATACTGACCGTATAACTCTTTAAGCTCGGTGTTGAACTCGAAAACCTGATCGCGAAACATCCCGATCAGCTCCTTTAGCAGATCGAAATCACCACCTGCTACCATTTCGAGATATTCGGTATTGATATATTTGAATTCCATGATTTGATGGCCCATAATACTTTTATCAGAATTGTATATATAATTTATCAGAACTGTATATATAACAGATTAAACAGGGTTTTATTTTACCTGAATGATCTATCTTTTATCACTCCGGAACGGTTAATATAGTGTTGAATAATCCTTTTGGAAATATGAAATATATTCTATTTTTATCAGTTAATACTTCAGGCTGCCTTTGTCTGATCCGGGGTGGCATTACGAGTTACAAAACTTAATTCTCCACTGATGAAGAATACCGTCTTTACTAAATTCCATGAGGAAGCCGGAGCCAGGATGATTCCTTTTGCCGGTTTCAATATGCCGGTTGAATATGCCGGGATAAACGAGGAACATCTTGCAGTCCGTCAGGGAATTGGCGTGTTTGATGTTTCTCACATGGGTGAGTTTTGGGTTTCAGGTCCCTCAGCTCTCGGATACCTTCAATATATAACATCCAATGATGTCTCCGCCCTTTGGGACGGCAAGGTGCAGTACGCCTGTTTCCCCAACGGCCGCGGCGGTATTGTCGACGACCTCCTGATTTACAGGTTCAGTCAGGATAAATACCTTTTGGTTGTCAACGCGGCCAATGTTGAAAAGGACTGGACATGGTGCGTGAAGAATGCAGAAAAGTTCGGAATCGAACCGGGAAGGGATCTTATCAATGCTTCGGACGATATTGCCCAGCTTGCCATCCAGGGTCCTTTGGCCATGAAGGCAATGCAAAAGCTCACTGCATCGCATGTGATGGAAATGGAGAATTACTTCTTCCGGATCATTGAGTTTGCAGGAATAAAGGATGTGATCTTCTCCACTACAGGCTATACCGGAGAACCCGGATGCGAAGTATATGTAAGGAATGAAGAGGCTCCCAAATTGTGGAATGCCGTCTTTGAAGCAGGCCGTGAATTTGGAATCAGGCCTGTTGGACTTGGAGCCAGGGATACACTGAGGCTTGAGATGGGATTTTGCCTGTACGGCCATGATATTGACGACACAACATCACCAATCGAGGCTGGCCTGGGCTGGATTACAAAATTCGCACCCGGCAAGGATTTTATTGATAAGGAATTTCTGCTCCGGCAGAAGGAAGAAGGAGTGAACCGCAGGCTCAAGGGCTTTGTGATGATCGATCGCGGTATTCCCCGCCAGCATTATGAAGTGGTGGATGCAGAAGGCAAAATAATAGGAGAGGTGACATCAGGTACCATGTCGCCTATGCTGAAACAGGGTATCGGTTTGGCTTACCTCCAGAAAGGATACTGGAAACCGGAAACTGAAATCTTCATAAGGATCAGAAATAAGGATCTGAAAGCAAAAGTTGTAAACTTGCCTTTTTATAATAAATAAAGGTCAATCTACCTTCCGTTAATGTATAAACTGAATCTCGAGACTTGTTTTTCTCCTGCTCTTTATGAACCTGAAAGACATTCAGGAGCCATAGTGGTCGTCATTGATATTTTCAGGGCCACCTCTGCAATGTGTACAGCCTTCGAACACGGAGCTCAGGCAATTATTCCCGTTGCCACCGTGGATGAAGCCAGGGAATACAAGGGAAAGGGCTACCTGGTCGCTGCCGAACGTGATGGTTTTGTTCTTGACTTTGCCGATTTTGGCAACTCGCCTTTTAATTTCACTCCTGAAAGGGTTGAAGGAAAAACAATAGTCTACAGTACAACCAACGGAACCAGAATTATTTCATTAGCAGCTGCCGCCGATTCAATTATTATAGGGTCATTTCTTAATATAAGTGCGGCAGTCCGCTGGATAAAAATGCAGAAGAAGGATGTTGTCCTCTTTTGCTCAGGATGGAAGAACCGCTTCAATCTCGAAGATACGATCTTTGCCGGAGCTATGGCCGCCAGGCTTTTATCAGGGACGGCTTATACAACAATCTGCGACTCAACTTATGCAGCTCTCGACCTGTGGTCGCTTGCCAGCACCGATCTCATCGGTTATGTCGAAAAGGTGGCGCAGCGTTCGCGGCTCAGGGATAAGAATCTCGACGACTGCATTCCCTTCTGCCTGGGAATGGATTTTACACGCAAGCTGCCTGTTTACTGCGACGGTATACTTATAGGCATTGAAGTTCAGTAGAACTTCCGACCGGGATACAAATCTTATATCAGATTATCCTGTTGGTTATTAATGTATAAGCTGATATTAAGCTATCGCTTTATCTTTCTGTTCTTGCCGATACCGAAATTTCCTTACTTTTGTGATCAGAGCGTTTTAATCAAATAAGCTATAAACCATCTTTCGAATATGGAACCCACATGTATCAAATGCACTAACACGTATTTATATAGTATTCAGTCATGTGGGTTCCCCTGCCCGAGTGGGGCAGACATCTTACCATTAAATTAAAAATTATATACTGATGAAGAAACATAACTTCTATGCCGGTCCGTCAATACTTTCTCAGTACACACTGGATAAGACAGTTGAAGGGATCAGGGATTTCGCGGGTACGGGTCTTTCGGTTCTTGAGGTCTCGCACAGGAGCAAGGAATTTGTTGCCTGCATAAACGATACAATGGCGCTAGTAAAGGAGCTGCTTGAAGTTCCGGAAGGCTATAAGGTCATTTTCCTCGGAGGAGGCGCCAGTATGCAGTTCACAATGGTTCCGATGAACCTGATGAATAAAAAGTCGGCTTACCTTAACACCGGAGAGTGGGCAGGCAGGGCTCTCAGGGAAGCCCGCTTCTATGGCGAAGCTGTTGAGGTTGCTTCTTCAAAAGACAAGATGTTCAATTACATACCTAAGAACTACGTGGTTCCGGCCGATGCCGACTACTTTCATATAACTACTAATAATACCATTTACGGCACAGAACTGAAAAAAGATCCGGATGTAGGTGTCCCTCTTGTTGGCGACATGTCATCCGATATCTTTAGCCGTCCGGTTGATGTATCGAAGTATTCGGTTATTTATGCCGGCGCACAGAAAAATATTGCGCCCGCCGGTGTGACACTCCTTATTATAAAGGAGGATGCTCTGGGTAAAGTGTCGAGGCCAATCCCCACAATTCTCGACTACCGCAGTCATATCAAAGCTGAGTCGATGTTCAATACTCCGCCTGTATTTGCCGTTTTCGCTGCTCAGCAAACTCTTCGCTGGCTTAAGGAACTCGGCGGTGTCAAGGCTATTCAAAAGATAAACATTGAAAAGGCAGCCATGCTCTATGACGAGATTGACAGGAACAAGCTTTTCGTTTCAACAATAAAGGATCCGGAGGACAGGTCGCTCATGAATATCTGCTTTGTCATGGCTGAAGAATACAAGGATCTTGAGCAGGCATTTGTTGATTTTGCCAAATCGAAGGGAATAATTGGAATTACAGGTCATCGTATAGTGGGCGGTTTCCGTGCTTCGACCTATAATGCACTGCCCGTGGAAAGCGTTAAAGCGCTTGTCGATGCAATGAAGGAATTTGAAGCCAGAACATGATTGGGGGAAAGTGGAAATTCAGGGTAAATAAAATGTTTTAATAGTTTTATATGACTGTTGTGAAACCTTTTAGGGGACTTCGTCCGCCTCCATCAATCGCCAGGGAGCTGACATGCCTTCCCTATGACGTCATGAATACCGAAGAAGCCCGGCTTATGGCGGAAGGAAAGGAATGCTCTCTTCTTCATATCACCAGATCAGAGATCGATCTGCCCCGTGATACGGATATCCATAGCGAAGAAGTCTATGAAAAATCCAAAAGCAACTTTGCCCTCTGGAGAAAGAAAGGCTGGCTCGTGCAGGATAAAGAACCTCACTTCTACATATATGCCCAAACCATGAAGGGCAGAACACAGTACGGAATCGTAGGCTGCGCTTCAGTCGACGACTATCTCAACGGAGTTATA
>JAAYQC010000104.1 GCA_012519515.1 Bacteroidales bacterium
AACCCTGCGCCTGTTACTTGATATTTGGATTGTTACAATAAAATAATTATTATGATGAAAAGAATATTATTCCTTACAGTTGTTCTTCCCCTGCTACTGTTCTCATGCGAAATGTCGCCGCGGGCCTACTTTTCTGCAAGTCCTGGTGATCCGGTCGTAGGGGAAGATGTCTGGTTCACCAACGAATCGGAAAATGCCGTTGATTTTGAATGGGATTTCGGCGATGGTTACATCTCCAATGAAGCGAATCCTGTTCACCGTTTTACCTCGACAGGTGTCTACAATGTAAGACTAAAGGTATGGTCGTCCGCAGGTCTCAGTGATGTTGCTTCCATCGACCTGGATGTTAAAATACCAACCCTTCTTGAAATTGAGGTTCTCGAGTATTTCGATCTTTATCCCGTGGAAGGAGCAAGCGTTATCCTTTATCCCAGGCTTATCGACTGGGAGAATGAACAAAACAGTGTGAATGAGGGATTCACCGACCAGGAAGGAAAAACCGTTTTTGCAGATCTTGATAAAATAGTTTACTATGTCGATGTTTGGGAGAATAATCATGATAACTATGCCTTAAAGGATGATGATATTGGTTTTATCCGGACACCCGAAGTGACACCCCACAGGATCAACAGGTTCATAGCCTACGTGGATTATGTTGATCGTGCCAAGGGTTGTGATGACAGACGCGGCGGAAACATGGTTATCCGCAAAATTGAAAGGAAAGCCGACGACAGACCGCAGCCTGAAGCAAACAATGATATCAGTGGTTGGGAAAAGCTTTACGAGAAAGCCAATATAAAGAAATAAGTTCCCTTATTCGCTAAGGGATGAACGCGGTTCACACAGATCCGGCGCCTTATGCAGCAGGCTCCGGATTTTTTTTAGAACCAGGAGCCGATCAGGTTCTTCCGGTCGTGCTGAAAATCACTGAGTCTGTATACAATTGAATTATCGTCCGATTCTATCTGGTATTCCCAGTACGTGGATATCGGTCCGGGTGAAACAAGGTTTCTCTTTATATAGAGCCTGTCGCCCGGTTTGAAATCGCATCTTTCCGAAAAAGCGGAAATCTTGCCATAGGTACTGTCCATCGTGGTCTTGATCCATATCAGATATGGCTGGCCCAGTTTCTCGGGAATGTGCTGGCGATATTCTACAAAATTCCCGACATACTTGCGTGTCAGAAGAAGTGAATCTTCTCCCGGTCCCGTCTTGCTTGTCGGGGCACAGGACACGATAAGGAACAAGCCCGCTAGAAACAATATCCTCTTCATAACTGAGCTGTTTTTTTATACAGAGGCATAATCTTATGATTTCAAATATACTAACGCCAAAGCCGCTTTATTAGTACATTTCAATTGAAAGATTGTTGTCAGAATTTGTTATTTACCGGGATATGCAACGATGCCCTCATGCCTGAGAAATCCCTTTTCACTCATAACTGACATCCGCGGATTTCTTTCCCCTTTCATCGTTGCACAGCCGTATTCTCCTGCTTTGTTAATTGCCACAAATTTCTCAGAAGGATAAAAATCAGGATTGACTTTCCTGTACTTGTCCGTTATCATCCTGAGCGCTTCTTCACAGGCTTTCTGGGGGGGAATTCCTTCCTTCATCCTTAAAACCATGAAGTATGATGCGCATGATTTTATTACATCCTCACCGCGACCCGTAGCTCCCGCGGCGCCCACTTCATTGTCGACATAAAGACCGGCGCCGATTATGGGAGAATCGCCGACACGGCCGTTCAGTTTGAAGCTGAGCCCGCTTGTTGTGGTGCATCCCGCTATATCGCCGTTTACATCGATGGCAAGCACGTTGGTGGTTCCGTAATGATGCTCGATATCAGGGAAATCCTGATAGTACGATTCATTCTGCTTAATCTTCTGAAGATGCTCGGGCAAGCCCCAGTCGTCATCGGGACTAAGCTCTTCCTTCCACCTAAGCCATATTTTCCTCGCCTTGTCAGTTAGGAGATTCTCTTCGGGAAATCCCCATGCCCTGGCAAAATCAAGAGCTCCGGCCCCAACAAGAAGAACATGATCGGTGCGTTGCATAACCAGTTTCGCGACAGATGACGGATGCCTGAAATTTTCAAGACATGCAACAGCGCCAGCCGAATAAGTCCTGCCGTCCATGAATGAGGCGTCGAGCTGAACAACGCCGTTTTCGTTTGGAAGACCTCCGTAACCTACGCTGGTATCCTCAGGATCGTCTTCAATGACATTGGCGGCTTTTTCAACCGCATCAACCGCATTTCCTCCTGCCCTGAGCACCTCCCAGCCGGCTTCCATTGCAAGCCTGCCCGTCTCGTTTGAGTGGCTGCTTATTATAATAGGTCTTATGGGATTTGCCCGGCCGGATGCTTGAATTGCTGAAAGCTGTGGAAGAATCAGGACACCCGTACCGGCTCCGACTGTGCTGACAACAAATTTCCGGCGTGATATTTCTTTTTTCATTTAAGAAGTATTATGATTCTGCTTTTTACAGCTGTTATTAGAATACCTGTTCACGAAGCCACCCGGGCCTGTTAGTCGTTATTCCCTTGACACCCAGGGATATCAGCCTTTTTGCCTCGGCGACGTCATCGACAGTCCAGGTATATAGCTCAAGGTTCAGATCCTTTACGCTTTTAGCCACCTGCTCATCAATCAGGCCGTAACTCAGGCTCACTCCGTCGATGCCGCTTCCGGGTACCAGCGGAAGATTCTTCTCGAATAGTTCCTTGTTGCTGCAAAGCCAGTGACAGGGATTATCCGGAAAGGTCTTTTTTGTATCAATTATTGTCTGAAAATCAAAGGCTATAAAAGTGAAGTCGCGGCTTTTCAGATATTTGCCTACCGTCTTTTTCAGCATGGGGAGAACCTCGCTTTTGCATTTGATTTCGACAACCAGCCTCTTTCCCTTTGGGACCGCCAGTATGACCTCCTTCAGTAAGGGTATCTTTTCGTCCTTGTATTCAGCGCCCTTCCACGAGCCTGCATCCAACGTCCTGAGTACCTTCCAACTGCTTTCCTTTACTACATGATTAGCCCCTGTTGTACGTTTCGTATTTGAATCGTGAATGCAGACAATCTTGTTATCGGCTGTCAGGTAAATGTCAACCTCCACGGCATCGGCGTCCAGTTCAAACCCGAGCCGGGTTGATGCTACGGTGTTCTCGGGAGCAAGATATGATGCACCCCTGTGGGCGATGATCTCAACCTGGCCGTTTAAGCCGGTAAACAGAAAAGTCATGGCAAACAGAATGATTATCTTCTTCATAATATAATATGGTAATAAGGTGAACTTTTATTGATTCAATATCTTGTCTAGTTCTTTCTTTATGAGACCTGACCAAACCTTGTATCCTTCCGCGTTGAGGTGAAGCCTGTCGTCGAGAAATAGATCGGCCCTGGGAAGTCCTTTCTCATTGGTGAAATATTTTTCAGTGTCGAGATAGTAGGTATTACGTTGATTCTCACATATTTCACTTATCATTTCACCTGCTTCCTTTATTTCAGGCCATATATGCCACCTGAGCGGGGTGGGAGTGACGCTGACCCAGATAACGGGTGTTTCCCTGAACTGCCTCCTGATGATATGGAGGGTTTTCCTGAACAGTTGTGATACTTCCAATGGACTCTTGTCGGAATTACTGCCGCTTATGTCGTTCGCGATGAACAGCACTATGGCCCGGCACTTGTGGGGATACAGGATCCTGTCGGCATACACGGCAAAGTCACTCAGTTTTGCTCCTCCGTAACCTCTCTGGATCACGTTGTAGGGAAGCATGT
>JAAYQC010000105.1 GCA_012519515.1 Bacteroidales bacterium
AAAATATTTGTCTTCTTAAAAATTTATATATTTTTGTCGTTCAAATTGAAATTATAAATTGAACAATTCATTGATAAATATTATTGCCCTCGTCCTTATTCTCATCCTTGCCACTGGCAGATGATCCGGGAATGATATGTATCAAAACAGGTATAATAAGCTTTCCGGATCGACCGGGAAGCTTTTTTTTTTAAATAATGGGCTTATGAAAATTAAACTCAGAAGTTCGGAAACAATCACCGGGAGGAATATGGCAGGTGCCAGGAGTCTCTGGAGAGCCAACGGTATGAAGGAGGAACAATTCGGAAAGCCGGTGATAGCAATAGTGAATTCCTTTTCCCAGTTCGTTCCGGGTCATGTTCATCTCCACGGTATCGGACAGGCGATAAAGGAGAAGATAGGGAAACATGGGTTCTTTGCCGCCGAGTTCAACACTATCGCGATCGACGACGGTATTGCCATGGGCCATAATGGGATGCTTTACTCGCTTCCATCGAGGGAGCTTATAGCCGACAGCGTTGAATATGTATGCAATGCCCATCGGGCCGATGCAATGATATGCATAAGCAACTGCGACAAGATCACTCCCGGTATGCTTATGGCCGCCATGAGGCTCAACATACCGGCATTGTTTGTTTCAGGCGGCCCGATGGAAGCCGGTAACTACAGAAACAGGAATATTGACCTTATCGATGCCATGGTGTCGGCAGCCGATGATTCGGTTAGCGGGAGTGAACTGAAGGAAATCGAAATGTCTGCCTGCCCGACATGCGGCTCATGTTCCGGTATGTTCACTGCCAATTCTATGAACTGCCTCGTTGAGGCTCTCGGGATGGCATTGCCCGGAAACGGAACCATTCTGGCCACGCACTCTAACAGGCTTAAACTGTTCGATAAGGCAGCAAATCTGATAGTTGAACTGACAAAAAGATACTATTACGAAGGTGATGAGAGTGTCCTTCCACGGTCGATCGCCACAAGGCAGGCTTTCCTGAATGCAATGTCGCTCGACATAGCCATGGGTGGATCCACCAATACGGTTCTTCATCTTCTGGCCGTTGCCCATGAGGCCGGTGTTGATTTTACAATGAAGGATATCGATGAACTTTCAAGAAAGATTCCCAACATCTGCAAAGTGGCCCCAAGCTCGCACTACCACGTTCAGGATGTAAACAGGGCAGGAGGCATACTCTCCATAATGGGTGAGCTGGAAAGGAATAATCTCATCGATGGATCGGTAAAAAGACCCGACTATCCCTCTCTTCATGAAGCAATAAGCGAATGGGACATAATGAGCGGCAAACTTATACCCGAAGCCCGGGATTTTTGGCTAAGCGCACCCGGTAACAAAAGGACCCTGGAAATTGGTTCCCGGAGTTCCTTTTATGACAAGCCCGATACCGACAGGGTCAAAGGATGTATCAGGAATACGGAAAATGCCTATAACAGCGATGGAGGGCTTGCCGTTCTTCACGGCAACATAGCACACGAGGGCTGCATAGTGAAGACTGCCGGGATCGATCCTTCCCTGTTTAAATTCAGGGGACCTGCCATTGTTTTCGAATCGCAGGAAGATGCTGTTGAGGGGATATTAGGAGGTTCCGTTAAACAGGGCGATGCCGTAATCATAAGGTATGAGGGTCCCAGGGGAGGCCCGGGAATGCAGGAGATGCTTTATCCCACTTCATACCTGAAATCAAAGATGCTCGACAAGAAATGCGCCCTGATCACCGACGGCAGGTTTTCGGGCGGAACATCGGGACTATCGGTCGGACACGTATCGCCGGAAGCTGCTGCAGGAGGTGAAATAGCGCTTATCCGTAACGGCGACATAATTGAAATCGATGTTAAAACAAGGAAGATCAATGTCAGCCTGACTGATGAGGAACTTGAAATCAGAAGAAAGGAAGAAAAACTGAAGGGAAAATATGCCTTCAGTCCTGAATCAAGAAAAAGAGAAATCCCTTCCTCGCTTAAAGCCTACGCAAAAATGGTTAGCTCAGCCGACAGGGGAGCGGTCAGGATTATATAAACAAACATTTAGGAATTCAGGATTTAATTAATATGCTAATCACAGTCAGATGAAGACAAAGAAAGAAAATGAAAAGCTCGCGGGGGGCGCTAATGGCGTTGAGACCATCACTGGTGCCGAGGCCATCCTCAGGAGTCTGGTGGAAGAAGGGGCTGATACCATTTTCGGCTATCCCGGGGGCGCGATAATGCCTGTTTACGACAAACTCCTTGATTATCAGGAAAAGCTTCAGCACATACTGACGCGTCATGAGCAGGGTGCCGCGCATGCTGCACAGGCTTATGCCATGGTAACAGGGAAGCCGGGTGTATGCTTTGCCACTTCCGGACCCGGGGCTACAAATCTTATAACGGGCATTGCCAATGCCTACCTCGATTCCGTTCCGATGGTATTCATCACCGCCCAGGTGGTTTCAAATCTTATCGGCACCGATGCTTTTCAGGAGACTGATATAATAGGCGTTTCAATGCCCGTGACCAAGTGGAATGCCCAGATAAAAAAAGCAAAGGATATACCGGAGACACTTGCCAAGGCTTTTTTCATTGCACGTACAGGCAGGCCGGGTCCGGTCCTCATCGACATTACAAAGGATGCCCAGATTGACAAGCTGGAATTCAAATACAGCAAATGCAATTACCTGAGAAGCTATAATCCCAACCTGCCGTTGCGGACAAGGGCAATCGAGTCGGCAGCCATCATGATAAATCATGCCGAGAAACCCCTTATACTTGCAGGTCACGGGGTTCTTATCTCCGGGGCGGAAAAGGAACTCCTTCAGTTTGCTGAAAAAACAGGGATACCCGTGGCGCTCACACTTTTAGGACTTTCAGCTTTCCCCACGGCGCACAGGCTCTACGCGGGTTTTATCGGGATGCATGGAAATTACGCCCCCAATATCCTCACGAACGAAGCCGATCTGATAATCGCGATAGGAATGCGCTTCGACGACAGGGTAACCGGCAATCTGAAGAAATACGCAAAAAATGCAAGGATCATTCATATCGAGATCGATGAAGCTGAGTTAAATAAGAATGTCACGGTCGATCTTGAGATAAACAATGACGCGCGTGAGGTTCTCAAACACCTAATTCCCCTGGTCAGTGAAAAGAATCACGAGAACTGGATAAGGGAATTCCGGATCCTCGACAGAACGGAAAACGAAAAAGTCATAAAACCCGAGACCAGGCCTGAAGAAGGTGAAATAAAGATGGGGGAAGTAATAAGACTCGTTTCCGAACTTACCGGGGGCGATGCCATTGTAGTAACCGACGTTGGACAGAATCAGATGTCGGCGGCACGTTACTTTAAATTTGCCAATCCCAACAGTCTTGTTACCTCGGGAGGTATGGGAACCATGGGTTTCGGTCTGCCGGCAGCCATCGGCGCGAAAGTGGGAAGACCGGAAAAACAGGTTATTGCCTTTATCGGCGACGGAGGATTCCAGATGACCATCCAGGAACTTGGCACTATACTTCATTTTGGAATGGCTGTCAAGCTTGTAATACTCAACAATGGATTCCTGGGAATGGTCAGGCAGTGGCAGGACATGTTCTTTTCAAAGCGCTATGCATCCACCGAGCTTGTCAATCCCGATTTCGTAACTATCGCGAAAGCCTATGGGATCCCGGCCGGAACAGTATCGGAAAGGGAGGATCTGAAGAAATCGCTGGAAGAGATGCTTAATGCTGCCGGGCCCTATATCCTCGAAGTAAAAATCGACAGGGAGGCCAACGTTCTGCCCATGATTGAACCCGGAGCCTCAGTTTCGGAAATTACGCTTACATATTAACGGAGCAACCAGATATACTGATTGAAATTATGAATACACAGGAATTTACAATATCACTCTTTTCGGAGGACCATATAGGGATAATGAACCAGATCACTATAATCCTCACGAGAAGGCAGATAAATATTGAAAGCATAACGGCTTCGGAATCTGCCGTGAAAGGAGTTCAGATTCTGACTCTGGTGGTAAGGACAAGTCCCGAGATGGTCCAGAAGGTTGTAAAACAGATGCAGAAGATAGTTGAGGTCCTCAAGGTCTTTGTTCACACCTCCGGCGAGATCATTTACCAGGAACTTGCACTCTATAAGGTAAGTACCAAGGGTTTGATGTCGGGAGATCTTATCGATCGCATTGTCCGCGATCATAATGCCCGTATCCTCGAGGTTCACCCCGAGTTTATGGTGATAGAAAGGACAGGTCACAAGTCGCAGATTTACGATCTCCTTCATCTGCTTGAACCCGCGGGTGTTCTTCAGTTTGTACGTTCGGGCAGGGTTGCCATAACCAAGCAGGTCAAGGAACTGCATGCCTATCTTGAGGAAATGGATCAGGCTAACCATGAAAGACCCGGCAATTACGAATCCTTTGGCTGACAGCGGTAACAGCATAACGGTATGGATCAGGAAACAGACATATAATAAACTTAACATAAAACAAATATCATGGCAAAAATCGATTTTGGCGGAATTCTTGAAGATGTTGTAACAAGAGAAGAATTCACTCTGGAAAAAGCACGCGAAGTACTTAAAAACGAAACAATAGCAGTTATAGGCTATGGCGTTCAGGGACCTGCCCAGGCCCTTAACATGAAAGACAACGGGATTAACGTGATCGTGGGTCAGGCTCCCGAATTCAAGGCCGACTGGGACAAAGCAGTGGCTGACGGTTTTGTTCCCGGCAAGACTCTTTTCGATGTAGACGAAGCAGCCAAAAAGGCTACAATAATTCAGTACCTTGTTTCAGATGCCGCCCAGAGGATATAGTGGCCGAGGATCAAGCCCTGCCTCAAAGAAGGAGACGCCCTGTACTTCTCCCACGGATTTTCAATCACTTACAAAGAACACACGGGAGTTGTCCCGCCTGAAAACATTGATGTTATCCTTTGTGCTCCCAAGGGTTCGGGCAGGAGTGTCAGGAGGAATTTCCTGGCCGGTGCCGGTATCAACTCCAGCTATTCGGTATTTCAGGACTTTACCGGCAGGGCGAATGAGCGTATTCTGGCTCTCGGCATAGCAATCGGATCGGGCTATCTTTTCCCGACAACTTTCGAAAAGGAAGTATATTCCGACCTTACAGGCGAGCGGGGTGTTCTCATGGGAGCTCTTGCCGGTATCATAGATGCTCAGTACCAGGTGCTTCGCGAAAACGGGCATTCCCCGTCGGAAGCCTTTAACGAAACCGTTGAAGAACTGACTCAGAGCCTTATAAGGCTTGTTGACGAAAAGGGAATGGACTGGATGTACTCGAACTGCAGTGCAACAGCACAGCGCGGTGCACTTGACTGGCGTCCGAAATTCATGGAGGCCACACTTCCCGTTTTCAAGGATCTTTACAAAAAAGTCAAATCGGGAGAAGAATGCGTGAGGGTTCTTCAGTCGACAAGCATGCCGAACTACAAGCAGTTACTTGATGCCGAGCTGGCAGAGCTTGGGAATTCGGAACTGTGGAGGACCGGGGCGGCAGTAAGAAAGTTGAGACCCGGAAAGGAGTGATAATCAAATAATACCAATTACAAATGGGAGAAAAAGTATACATCTTCGACACAACTCTTCGCGACGGAGAGCAGGTGCCCGGCTGCCAGCTGAATACGGTGGAAAAGATACAGGTGGCAAAGGCGCTTGAAGCCCTGGGTGTCGACATTATCGAATCAGGCTTCCCTATTTCCAGTCCGGGTGATTTCAAGTCGGTGGTGGAAATCTCAAAAGCTGTTACGAATCCGGTGATCTGCGCTCTGACGAGAGCAGTGAAAAAGGATATAGAAGTAGCAGCCGAATCGCTTCAGTATGCAAAAAGAAAGCGGATTCATACGGGAATCGGCACTTCTCACTTTCATATAAAATACAAGTTAAGGACAACTCCCGAGGAGATACTGAAAAGGGCAGTGGATGCTGTCAAATACGCGAAAAAGTTCGTGGAGGATGTCGAGTTTTACGCGGAGGATGCAGGCAGGAGCGACAACGAATTCCTGGCAAAGGTGATACAGGCTGTGATCAAGGCAGGAGCAACAGTTGTAAACATCCCCGACACCACAGGCTATTGCCTTCCTGAGGAATACGGCGCGAAAATCAGATATCTTGTTGAGAATGTGAACAATATCGACAAGGCGATAATATCCACCCACTGCCACAACGATCTTGGGATGGCAACGGCCAATACCATCATGGGAGTGATTAACGGTGCCCGGCAGGTTGAAGTGACCATCAACGGTATCGGTGAAAGGGCCGGCAACACTTCACTCGAGGAGGTGGCTATGATAATAAAGAGCCACCATTCCTTGAAGCTCAAAACCGATATCAATTCAAAACTGATATTCAGCACCAGCAGACTGGTCTCCAACCTGATGAGCATGCCTGTTCAGGCCAACAAGGCAATTGTGGGAAGGAATGCATTTGCCCATTCTTCAGGCATACACCAGGACGGTGTCCTCAAATACAGGGAGAATTACGAGATAATCGATCCCAATGAAGTGGGCATCAAGGAATCGTCGATAATACTGACGGCGCGAAGCGGCAGGGCTGCCCTGAATCACAGGCTTGAAGAGCTGGGATTCTCCTTCGGAAAGGAAGAACTGGATGATATATACCACAGGTTTCTTAATCTTGCCGACAGGAAGAAGGAGATAAATGATGAAGATCTCAGGATACTGTCGGGTGAGGTTTTCGCGGGTGAAAAGGCGATGAAGCTCGAGAATCTTCAGGTTACCTGCGGCAAATCGGCAATTCCGGTTGCTACTGTGGGTGTCCGGATCAACGGGGAAGTCCATATGGCAACAGCCTCGGGCAACGGACCGATCGACGCGGCCTTCACGGCAGTGAAGCAGCTCATAAGCAAGACTGTACACCTCGAGGAGTTCCTTATCCAGGCAATAACGAAAGGAAGTGACGATATCGGGAAGGTCCATATCCAGGTGGATCATGAAGGCAAAATCTATTATGGATTTTCTGCAAACACCGATATCGTAACAGCCGCGGTGGAAGCATTTATTGACGCAGTATCCAAAATAAAATAATCCTTAATGGAGCCAAAAACACTATTTGACAAGATCTGGGATTCCCATGTAGTCCAGTCGGTGGAAAAGGGACCGGATATACTTTATATCGACCAACACTTCATTCATGAAGTAACAAGTCCGCAGGCCTTTAACGGTCTCAGGAAAAGAGGCATACCCGTTTTCAGGCCTGAACGGACTCTTGCAACCGCCGATCACAATATTCCCACGAAGGATCAGGACAAGCCCATCAGGAATGAACTCTCGAGAAATCAGGTTGACCGGCTGACCGAGAACTGCCGCGACTTTGGCATAGAGTATTTCGGCCTGAATCATCCCTCAAACGGCATTGTTCACGTCATTGGTCCGGAACTGGGCTATACCCGGCCGGGAATGACCATCGTATGCGGCGACAGTCATACATCGACGCATGGAGCTTTCGGTGCGGTGGCTTTCGGCATCGGTACAAGCGAAGTAGAGATGGTGCTTGCAACCCAGTGCATCCTTCAGCCCAAACCCGGGAAAATGAGGATAAGCGTTAACGGCAAACTGGGCAAGGGGGTTACGGCCAAGGATGTGATAATGTATATTATCTCTCAGATCTCGACCGGCGGGGCTACCGGTTATTTTGTCGAGTATGCAGGCTCCGTCATAAGGGATCTGAGCATGGAAGGAAGGATGACCGTGTGCAACATGAGCATTGAGATGGGAGCCAGAGGCGGACTTATTGCACCCGATAACAAAACCATGAATTATCTTAAGGACCTGCCTTCCTTTCCTCTCGGATTTGACTGGGAAGCCCTTCTTACTCAATGGAATAGCTTTAAAAGCGATCCCGGAGCAGTATTCGACCGAGAGCTTCAGTTCGATGGAAGCCTGATCAGGCCGATGATTACCTACGGAACCAATCCGGGTATGGGAATGGCAATCGATGATTCCATACCGGAAATCGGCGATATAAAGGCCGAAGATGCTCCTTCCTTCCTCAAATTGCTTGATTACATGGGTTTCAAACCCGGAATGAAGCTATTGGGGCATCCTGTCGACTATGTCTTTGTCGGAAGCTGCACCAACGGACGTATTGAAGACCTGAGGGAATTTGCCCGGATTGTTAAGGGAAGGAAAAAAGCTCCGGGGGTTACCGCTCTTATAGTACCCGGATCAAAAGCAGTTGAAAAGCAGGCGATAAGCGAGGGTATAAACAACATTCTGCAAAAGGCCGGATTTGAGTTGAGGCAGCCCGGATGTTCATCATGTCTTGCCATGAACGAAGACAAGATTCCCCCGGGAAAGTATGCTGTTTCAACCACCAACAGGAATTTTGAGGGCCGCCAGGGACCGGGTTCAAGAACCCTGCTGGCCAGTCCGCTGGTTGCCGCTGCTGCCGCCATCACCGGGAAACTGAGCGATCCCCGCGAATTCATCCGCTAAAACCATAAAAAGGAGAAGAAATGTCAAAAGAAAAATTCACACTGCTTGAATCAACATGCGTCCCCCTTCCGTTCGAGAATATTGATACGGATCAGATTATCCCCGCGAGGTTTCTGAGCGCCACATCGAGGGAAGGCTTCGGGGAAAACCTGTTCCGCGACTGGCGCTATGACAAGTCGGGAAACAAGAATATGGAATTCGTTATGAATAATCCACTCTTCGGTGGAAAGATACTGATTGCAGGAAAAAACTTCGGCAGCGGATCAAGCAGGGAGCATGCCGTATGGGCAATTTACGACTACGGATTCAGGGCCGTGGTCTCAAGCTTTTTCGCCGACATCTTCAGGAACAACGCGCTTAACAACGGCCTGCTTCCGGTTGTTGTGCCTGAGAAATTCCTCGACAAGCTGATGGATCTGGTCAGCAATGATCCCTCTCAGAAAGTAAGCATTGATCTTGAAAACCAGGTCATTTCAATAATTCCCGGGGGCGATTCGGTGCAGTTTGAAATAAATCCCCATAAAAAGGAATGCCTTCTGAAGGGGCTTGATGATATAGACTATCTTCTTTCAAGGAAAGACCAAATCATAGCATTTGAAACAGCTAAAACAGCAAAAGATGAGGATTGAGATAATGGACACCACCCTCAGGGATGGTGAACAAATGCAGGGCATTTCATACACTCCGGTCGAGAAACTTCACATAGCGGCATTTTTGCTGAAAGAAGTAAAGGTCGACCGCATTGAAGTTGCTTCGGCGAGGGTCTCAACCGGGGAAGCTGAAGCGCTTAAAATGATTACCAGATGGGCCCGGCGCAATGATCTCCTGGATAAGGTGGAAGTTCTTGGATTTATTGACGGAGATATTTCATTGAAATGGATTCATGACGCGGGAGGTAAAGTTATTAATCTTCTCTGCAAGGGATCATTAAGACATCTCGAGAAACAGCTTTACAAGACACCCGAAGAGCATGTAAATGATATCAGGAATATTATCCACGGTGCTGAACAACTTGATATGCAGGTCAATATATACCTCGAAGACTGGTCGAACGGGATGATTGCCTCGGAAGATTATGTATTCTACATGCTCGACGAGCTGAAGGCTGACAGGATTGAAAGATTCATGCTGCCTGACACGCTTGGCATACTGAACCCGGATCAGACGCATTCCTTCTGCAGGAAAATGGTAGAAAGGTATCCCTCACTCAAATTTGATTTCCATCCGCACAACGATTACGACCTGGCCGTGGCAAATGTTTATGAAGCGGTAAAGGCCGGTATCAGGGGAGTTCATACAACAATAAACGGACTTGGAGAAAGGGCGGGCAATGCCCCGCTTGCAAGCGTTATCGGTGTCCTGCACGATCAGCTTGGAGCTGAAACCGGCATCAATGAATTTGAAATAACCAAGGTGAGCAAGATAGTTGAGACATTCAGCGGGATAAGAGTGCCTGTGAACAAGCCGGTGGTTGGCGAGAATGTTTTCACTCAGACCTCCGGGGTTCATGCCGACGGTGACTCAAAAGACAAGCTTTATTACAATAACCTTTTGCCTGAAAGGTTCGGAAGGAAAAGGAAATATGCCCTTGGGAAACAATCGGGAAAAGCAACTATCAGGAAAAACCTTGAAGAATTCGGTCTTGATCTTAACCCTGAATCTCTGGCAAAGGTTACACAGCGCGTTATTGAGCTTGGCGATAAGAAGGAGAACGTGACGCCGGAGGATCTTCCTTTCATCATATCCGATGTTCTGGGAAACGACAGGAGCAACTTCAAAATATTCATAAAAAACTATTCCCTGTCGCTCTCGTACGGTTTGAAACCCTTTGCCAGCGTTCAGATCGAGATTGACGGAAATCTTTACCAGGAAACCTCTTCCGGCGACGGTCAGTACGACGCGTTCATGAAAGCGCTCAGAGTGATCTACGACAGGCTGGGAAAAGAACTGCCCGCCCTCACCGATTACGAAGTGTCGATCCCCCCGGGAGGAAAGACCGATGCTCTCGTCGAAACCTTGATAACCTGGAATTTCAGGAACAGGGAATTCAGGACAAAGGGACTTGACGGCGACCAGACCGAGTCGGCGATCAAGGCTACAGAGAAAATGCTTAATATAGTCGAGAACCATGAGATCAGGATCGGCGATACTATATTTGTAAACAACCATTATGCATGATAAACTGAAACATTAACCTTATGGAAAGAACATACAATATTGCGACCATACCCGGTGACGGGACCGGACCGGAGGTGGTCAGGGAAGGCAGGAAGGTGCTTGAGGCCGCTGCTGCCAAATACGGATTCAGACTCAATTTTGAGGAGTTTGATTTCGGAGGCGAACGTTATCTGAGGACAGGTGAAGTCCTCCCCGATTCAGCTCCGGAGGAACTGAGGAAATTCGACTCAATCTATCTTGGAGCTATTGGTCATCCCGATGTAAAACCCGGGATTCTGGAGAAGGGAATTCTTCTCAGGCTGCGATTTGAACTGGATCAGTACATTAATCTGAGGCCTGTTAAACTGTATCCCGGCGTAGCCACTCCCCTAAAAGACAAAGGTCCGGAACATATTGATTATGTGGTTGTAAGGGAAAACACCGGAGATGTTTACACGGGAAGCGGCGGAGTAAACATGAAGGGCAGTCCTCACGAAGTTGCCATGCAGATAATGGTTTACAACAGGACGCAGGTCGACAGGTGTCTCAGGTACGCTTTCGAGTACACGCGCAAGCGAAATAAAAGAAAAACCCTTGCCCTCTGCGGCAAAACGAATGTACTGACATACGTGTTCGACCTCTGGGAGAGGGCGTTCCATGAAATGGGGCAGGCAGAATATCCCGATATCAAAAGGGAATACTACCATGTCGACGCCACCTGCATGTGGATGGTCAAGAACCCTGAATGGTTTGATGTAATTGTGACAACAAACATGTTCGGTGACATTATTACCGATCTGGGTGCCATCACCCAGGGCGGGATGGGCATCGCGGCAGGGGGCAATATCAATCCTCACGGAGTGTCGATGTTTGAGCCTATCGGAGGATCTGCCCCGAAATATACCGGAATGAATATAATCAATCCCCTGGCTGCAATAGCATGCGGCGGGATGATGCTGGAACATCTCGGGGAAACTGAGGCTGCCACGGCCGTTGAAAATGCCATCATGGACGTAACGGCTCACAGGCTGAAAGATCTGGCCGCGGGCAAGATGGGTTATTCCACCTCCGAAGTGGGCGATCTGGTAGCTGAAAGGGTGTAATTCATCTTAGAACCTCTTATAATTACAGGAATTAAGTTTTTTCTGAATTTTTACAGGAATTATTAATTTTTACATATCTTTGCATTCAAAATTATAAATAATGACATCAGAAAGGTTACATCATCACCATCTTCTTTCCTGACTCAGGCGAGCCGAAGGTGAATTGTAACCCATAATAACTTTTAACCCGTCTGAGCATATCAGGCGGGTTTTTTATTTGCCTGCTATGCTCCGATAAAAAACGAAATAAAATGAACAGGCTGAAAATTGCCATCCAGAAAAAGGGACGGCTTAGTGAAAACTCCCACAAGCTTCTGCAGGAATGCGGGATAAAGTTCTCAAACGGCACTGATGTCCTCAAAACCAGTGCCTCAAACTATCCTGCCGACATATTGTTCCTGAGGGATGACGACATACCCCAGTATGTGGAGCAACAGGTTGCAGATATAGGGATACTTGGAGAAAACATAGTGTTTGAAAAAAACAGGGATGTGGAAATCCTTGATCAGCTGGGCTTCGCTCATTGCCGCCTCAGTCTGGCCATCCCGAAGGAAGAGACCTATACAGGCCCGGGCTGGTTTATGAACAAAAAGATAGCAACCAGCTATCCTGAGCTTCTCAGCCGCTATCTGGCGGAACATAATCTGACTGCCGGCATCGAAGAGATCAGCGGAAGCGTGGAGATAGCCCCCGGGATTGGTCTGGCCGAAGCTGTCTGCGACATTGTAAGCTCGGGAAGCACACTTATGACAAACGGGCTGAAAGAGGTGGAAGTACTTCTTAAAAGCCAGGCGGTTGTGATAGCAAACAGGAATCTCGACGAGGAAAAAAGAAAAATTCTCGGAAAACTGTTGTTCAGGATTCGCGCGGTAAGGAACGCCCGTGAAAACAAGTACATTCTTCTTAATGCACCGCGGGAATCGCTGCATGAGATATGCAGGATACTTCCGGGAATAAAAAGTCCCACCATCCTCCCCCTCGAGGAAAAAGGCTGGTGCAGCATTCACTCCGTGGTGAAGGAAGACGAGTTCTGGGAACGGATTGACCAGCTCAGAAATGCCGGTGCACAGGGGATTCTCGTAATACCCATCGAAAAGATGATAGTATGATGGAAGTGATCATACAGCCCGGAATAGACAGCTGGGAGGCACTGTGCAAAAGGCCGTCAGCAGACAGGCCCGAACTCCAATCACTGGTAGCCGGAATACTAAGGCAGGTAAAGGATTACGGCGACAGGGCCCTGATTGAGCTTACTGAAAAATTCGAAGGATGCCGGCCGGACGACCTGAAAGTCACTGAAGAAGAGATACGGTCCTCTGCCGGCATGGTTACTGATGAGCTGAAGGAAGCGATAAAAACGGCACAGGCAAATATTTCAAAGTTCCATGAGGCTCAGCTTCAGGAAGAAGCTGTCATAGAAACCTCCCCGGGTGTCAGGTGCTGGCGGAAAATTGTTCCCATCAATCGTGTCGGTCTGTACATACCCGGAGGAACGGCGCCCCTGTTTTCCACGGTGCTTATGCTTGCAGTTCCGGCCCGTATCGCCGGATGCCCTGAAATAATTCTATGCACTCCCCCCGACAAGAGGGGCAATATCAATCCGCTGATCCTTTATGCTGCCCTGGTATCAGGAGTGACCCGGATATTCAGGGCAGGAGGGGCACAGGCCATAGCCGCGATGGCTTACGGTACCGAAACCGTTCCCAGGGTAGACAAGATATTCGGGCCCGGCAACCAATATGTAACAAAGGCCAAGGAACTGGTACAGGCTGAAGGAACTGCTATTGACATACCGGCCGGCCCGAGTGAAGTACTGGTCATAGCCGACCGGACTTCAGATCCCTCCTTTGTCGCCGCCGATTTGCTTTCACAGGCTGAACACGGCACCGACAGCCAGGTAATCCTTCTTTCCGATTCCCAGGAACTTATTGATGCAGTGATAGCTGAAATGCAAAAGCAGGTTTTGCTCCTGCCTCGGAAGGAAATTGCACTTTTTGCTCTTCAGAACAGCCGTTCAATACTGTTCAACTCGCTGGACGAATGCATCGAATTCAGCAACGAGTATGCCCCCGAACACCTTATTATTTCGACATCCGATCCCGCGGTCCTGGCAGCCGGGGTAAGCTGTGCCGGTTCGGTTTTTCTGGGGAAATACAGCTGCGAAAGCGCGGGCGATTATGCCTCGGGGACCAATCACACACTGCCGACGGCAGGATATGCCAGAAGTTACGGAGGAGTGTCAGCCGAATCATTTGTTAAAAAAATAACATTCCAGGAAATCGATGCCGGGGGAATCCGTTTGCTCGGACCGGTGATCGAAAGAATGGCAGAAGCCGAACAGTTGCAGGCTCACGGGAATGCAGTGTCAATAAGACTTAAATCTCTTGAAAATGACTGATATCGATATCCTTGTAAGAGAAAATATAAAAGCTCTCAGTCCCTACTCATGCGCGAGGGATGAGTTCAGCGGCAGCGAGGGAACCTTTCTTGACGCCAATGAAAGCCCTTTCGGCAGCCTTAACAGGTATCCCGATCCCTACCAGCGAAAGCTCAAGGAAAAGATAAGCGCCATCAAGGGTATGCCTCCCGGATCGATCTTCCTTGGCAACGGAAGCGATGAAATAATTGATCTGTGCTTCAGAATATTCTGCAAGCCCGGAACCGACAGCGCCCTTATCTTCCCCCCTACCTACGGGATGTACGAAGTGGCTGCAGAAATCAACGATGTGAAACTGGTAAGAGTTCCCCTTACAGAGGATTTCCAGATCGACACTAAGGAAGCCCTTAAGGCTCTCAACGACCGGTCAATCAAGCTGGTAATCATCTGCTCGCCGAACAATCCGACAGGAAATGCAATGAAAGCATCCGATATTGAACTGATAGTCAAAAGTTTCAGGGGGATTGTACTTATCGATGAAGCTTACAGTGATTTCTCGGTACACAAGTCATTCAAGGGGCTGACAGCTGCCTGCGGGAACCTTATAGTGATGCAGACTTTCAGCAAGGCGATGGGCATGGCTGCAGCCAGGATTGGCATGGCATTTATGAATCCTCAGCTGCTGACATATTTCAATAAGGTCAAACCACCCTACAATATCAGCACCATCAATCAGCGGGCTGCACTGAATTGTCTTTCGCGCTGTGAACTTGTAAGGAAAAGGATAAGTATTATTCTGAAGGAAAGGGAAAGACTTGCAAGGGCTCTCGAAAAAATCGCCGTAATTGAAAAAGTGTATCCCTCCGATGCCAATTTCCTTCTGGTCAGAACGGCAGATGCCGACAGGATCTACTCGGAACTTCAAAAAATGAACATAATCGTTAGGAACAGGAACAAGATTATCAGGGGATGTATCAGGATAACCGTGGGCACAAGAAAGGAGAACAACATTCTTCTCAAGGCCCTCAGAAATATCAGTTTATGAAGAAGACATTATTTATCGACAGGGATGGCACCATTCTGGCTGAACCTGCCAACGGGTTTGCCGCCTCCCTGGAGGAATTCAGCTTCCTCCAGGGTGTTATCACTGCATTGTCAAAGATAGTCAGAGAGACTGATTATGAGCTTGTTATGTACACAATCCAGGATGGTCCCGGAACAGATATTTTCCAGGAGGAGATGTTCTGGCCCACGCATAACAAGATGCTGCAGATCCTTAAAAATGAAGGAGTTATTTTTGCAGAGGTATTCATCGACCGCTCCCGGACTGAAGACAACTCATCCTCCGGGAAAGCGGGAATTGCTATACCGGCAGGATACCTTGCCCGGGGAATTGACCTGGAATCCTCCTATGTCATTGGCGACAGGGTAAGCGATCTCGAACTTGCCCGCGAGCTGGGCTGCCTGGCAATATTCTTCAGCGGGAAGCCCGACCCGCTTGCCGTCTACAATACAACAGACTGGAATGATATTTACAATTTCCTCAGGTCGAAGCCCCGGCTCGCGAGCCTGAGCCGGAAGACAAAGGAGACATCCATCGAACTTCAGCTTAATCTCGACGGTTCAGGAAAATGCAATATCAGTACCGGAATAGGCTTTTTCGATCATATGCTTGAGCAGATACCCCGGCACGGAGGATTCGATATCAGTCTCAGGGCGGAGGGAGACCTGAATGTTGATCAGCATCACACCATCGAGGATGTAGCCATCGTGCTGGGTGAGGGATTTTCTGCGGCTCTGGGAAGCAAGAAAGGAATTGAAAGGTATGGCTTCCTTCTCCCGATGGACGACTCCCTTGCCCGGACAGCAATTGATTTCGGAGGCCGCCCCTGGTTGATCTGGGATGTTCCCCTTTCAGGTCCGACAGTAGGCGGAGTGCCCTCAGAGATGTTCTTTCATTTCTTCAAGTCGTTCAGCGACAGTGCAAAATGCAACCTTAACATCCGGGCGGACGGCGACAACGACCATCACAAGGTGGAGGCCGTGTTCAAATCATTTGCCCGGGCTGTTAAATCGGCAGTGAGCAGGACAGGAAAACATGATCTGCCATCAACCAAAGGAACCCTATGATTGTTCTTCTGAAATACAATGCCGGGAACATCCGGCCGGTACGGAATGCACCGGCCGGCCTGCTTATGATAAAATATTTTCATGCATCATGAGGATTATAGTAGCCCTTGATATCATTGGAGGAAAGTGTGTTAGACTTTCAAAAGGAGATTTCTCAACAAAAAAGGTTTACAGCAGCGATCCTGTTGAAGTAGCCCGCCAAGTAGAGGATCACGGGATCAGGTATATTCACCTTGTCGACCTCGACGGGGCATTGAACAAGCGCGTAACCAACCTCAAAATCCTCGAAAGGATTGCATCTTCCACCTCACTCAAAATAGATTTCGGAGGCGGAATACGCTCATCTCGCGATCTAAGGGACGCCTTTAACAGCGGCGCAAGTCAGGTTACCTGCGGAAGCATCTCGGTCACGAACAAGCCCCTTGTACTCGAATGGCTAAAGGAATGGGGTGACGAGAAAATCATTCTCGGAGCCGATTCGGTGAACCGGAAGGTGGCCACGGAAGGATGGACGGAGAAATCCGGATCGGACATTATTGATTTCATAACCGGATACAGGGAAAAAGGGATAAAGTATGCCATCTGCACCGATATCGACAAGGATGGGATGATGCAGGGACCATCGACCGATCTATACCGGGAGATACTTGGCATAGCCGGACTGAAACTTATTGCCAGCGGGGGGATCACTACCGTCGGCGACCTTGAAACTTTGTCCACCATCGGCTGCGAAGGAGCCATCGTGGGCAAAGCACTATACGAAGGAGTTCTTGATCTTAAAGATATTGCACGCTTATGCTTAAAAAAAGAATAATCCCCTGTCTTGACATAAAGGAGGGACGAACCGTAAAAGGAGTGAATTTCACGGATATCCGCGATGCCGGCGACCCTATTGAGCTGGCACAGAAATATGTAGAACAAAAGGCCGATGAGCTGGTATTCCTGGATATCACTGCAACAATCGAAAAAAGGAAGACATTTGCAGAGCTGATTGAAAAGATAGCCACCGCGATCAGGCTGCCCTTCACTGTCGGAGGGGGTATTGCGTCAATTGACGATGCAGCCCTGCTCTTGAACGCCGGCGCCGGCAAGGTAAGCATCAACACAGCTGCATTTCGTGATCCGGACCTTATAAGTGCTATTGCAAAGAAGTTCGGCAGTCAGCGCGTAACAGTTGCAATTGATACCCGCTTCGACGGCAGGGATTGGATGGTTTACATAAATGCCGGGAACACTCCCACCCCGCTAAGGGCGGCAGAATGGGCGATAAGGGCGGAGAAGCAGGGCGCCGGGGAAATATTGCTCACATCGATGGATGCCGATGGTACAAAAGCAGGCTATTCAATAGAAGTGACAAGGGAAGTCAGCAAGAAAGTGAGCATTCCGGTTATTGCATCAGGCGGAGCCGGTTCAATGGAACATTTCAGGGAAGTATTCATGGAGACCGGCTGCAGTGCAGCCCTGGCTGCAAGCATCTTCCACTATGGCGAGGTATCGATACCCGCGCTCAAGGAATACCTTTCGGAAAAAGGGATAGCAGTACAGCGCTGACAACTGCCTGCATGACAGTGTTTTAATAAACCAGAATGAATTATGACAAATATCGACTTCAAAAAAGGGAACGGACTTGTACCGGCAATAATCCAGGACAACAACACACTTCAGGTACTGATGGCAGGATACATGAATGAAGAAGCCTACAACAAAACCGTCAGTGAAGGCAGGGTCACCTTTTACAGCAGGAGCAAAAAACGTTTATGGACCAAGGGGGAAACATCGGGCAATTATCTTATTGTTAATAATATAACAACAGACTGTGACAATGACGCCCTGCTTATCAAGGTCAGTCCGGCAGGACCCGTATGTCACACGGGAAGCAAATCCTGCTTTGGTCCGGAGCTGTCAAAGGGTTTTATCTACCAGCTCGAGAACATTATCAGCCGGCGAATTGATGATAATGCAGAAGCCTCCTACACCAACCAACTTTATAGAAAAGGAATAAATAAAGTGGCTCAGAAAGTTGGAGAAGAAGCCATTGAGCTGGTAATCGAAGCAAAGGACGACAATACTGAGCTCTTCAAAAATGAAGCAGCCGATCTTCTCTACCATTTTCTAATACTTCTGAAAACCAGGAATGTTGCTTTTGAAGATATTGAGGAAGTACTTAGGGAACGGCACGCGGCGCGAGGTTAGCAGAGCGGGGTCTTGCGGTCCTGCGGTCTTGCGGTCTTGCGGTCCTGCGGTCGTGCAGTCTCTTTCTATGTATCTGGCTGTCAGAAATAAGACCTGAAACCATGTTATAACATTGTTATAACGTACCAGTACGCGGTACGGGGTATTCTTTTTTTGATCCGCCGCGTGCCGTTCTTCCGCCCTGTGCTCTGCGCCCTGCACTCTGCGCCCTGCGCCCTGTGCTTTTGCCGCATGCCGCTCGCCGCTCGCCGCCAGCCGTTCTTCCGCCCCGTGCTACTTTTATAATTTTTTCTTAATATTTTACTTGTTTATTAAAAATCTGTATTAATTTTGTAAGTCAATAAAGCGAAAAAATGAATTTTATATACAACTATATCTCCGCTTATTTTTACTTCTTCTTTTATTACAGGAAGTAACAGGGGATTTTTGTATACATAACGTCATAAAATTATGCAGGCAAGGGTCCCCAAAAGGGACCCTTCCTGTTTTAAACAGGGTGGATAAAATGAAAATAGCAATTCAGGGAGAAAAGGGATGTTTCCACGAGATGGCTGCAAGGCAGTATTTCAGCAATGAGGATGTTGAGATTGTTCCCTGCTCCACCTTCGACATGACGCTGAACTCGGTAAAAGAAGGCCGGGCAGCTCTGGCAATGATGGCTATCGAGAATGCGAGGTCGGGAAGCATACTATACAACTACAGCCTCATAAGGGAATCGGGGCTTCATATCCTGGGAGAACATAACCTCAGGATTGTACAGAACCTGATGGCATTGCCCGGACAGACAATGAAGGACATCCGGCAAATCAGGTCTCACCCGATAGCCCTTGCACAATGCATGATTTTCCTGAACCAGTATCCCGAAATTACCCTGGTTGAGGCTGATGACACAGCATCAAGCGCACGTCTGATCGCTGAAGGCAGGCTGAAAAATACGGCTGCAATTGCATCAAGGAGCGCGGCAGAGATCTACGGACTTGAAATCATAGCTGAAGGAATAGAAACATTCAAAAAGAATTACACCCGCTTCCTTGTTATCGGAAGCCACGACACCGGGAATCAAACGGGAAACAAGATGTCAGTCTGCTTTGCTACAGACCACATGCCGGGTTCACTCGCCAGGGTTCTTGTCAAACTGGCTGAAATGGACGTCAACCTGTCAAAGATTCAGTCGGTGCCAAGGCTAAACGGGGAATGGGAATACATGTTCTATCTTGATCTGGAGCTTCCTTCCGATCCCGACATAGAAGCGATCATGTCGACGCTCGCGAAGTATACAAGCAACCTGGAAGTACTTGGAATTTACAATAAAGGAGAAATGCTATATGAAAGTTAAACCTGCAGACAGGACCAACAGTGTCCGTGAATACTATTTTTCGGCAAAACTCCGGCAGATCGATGAGATGAGAGCCGCCGGGGCCGATATAATAAACCTTGGGATAGGAAGTCCCGATCAGCCTCCCTCCGAAAACACGGTGACAAGGCTTTCTGAAGAAGCCCGCAAGCCCAATGTTCATGGTTATCCGAGCTATAACGGCAGTCCGGTGCTCAGGAAAGCTTTCGCGGAATGGTACCGTAAGTACTTTAACGTGACTCTTGATCCGGCTTCGGAGATACTTCCCCTCATCGGCAGCAAGGAAGGGATCATGCATATCAGCATGGCTTTTGTAAACCCGGACGATGAAGTACTAGTACCCGATCCGGGTTACCCGACATATTCATCGGTAACCGGTCTGGTGGGAGGCATAGTCAGACCTTATGCCCTGGATGAAAAGCTGGGATGGCAGCCTGATCTCGCGGCTCTTGAGAAAGAAGATCTCGACAGGGTAAAGCTGATGTGGACCAATTATCCAAACATGCCTACCGGGGTAAAAGGATCTCCTGAACTTTTCAGCAGGCTTGTCGCCTTTGCCCTCGATCATAACATCCTTCTGGTAAACGACAATCCCTACAGTTTCATCCTGAACAACGAATACCTGAGTCTTCTGTCGGTAAAGGGAGCCATGGAAACTGCCCTCGAACTCAATTCCCTGAGCAAGTCGCACAACATGGCCGGCTGGAGGATTGGGATGGTCGCGGGAAACAGCGACTTTATAAAGACAATATTAAAAGTAAAGACCAATGTGGATTCGGGAATATTTCTTCCGATGCAGCTTGCAGCGGCTGAAGCCCTTCAAAATCCCGCGTCATGGTACGACACCATAAACAAGACCTACAGGTCAAGACGCGAAAGTGCCGAGTCAATAATGAATCTTCTGGATTGCCACTTCAATCCCGATCAGACGGGCCTCTTTCTCTGGGGCCGCGTACCTGAAACCAGGCCCGACGCGGAATCACTGGTAGAGGAAATCCTGCAGAATGCACATGTCTTTCTCACCCCGGGATTCATCTTCGGGAGCAGGGGAGAACGCTATGTAAGAATATCGCTGTGCGCCACCGAGGAAAGACTTGAGGAAGCACGGCAAAGAATAGCAAAACTGAAATTATAACAACCATGAATTTAAATTCGACTGCTCATTTATTCGAATCACAAATCAAAATCACAGAAATCACAAATCTCCACGATGACAATCGCGATAGTAGGAATAGGACTTATAGGCGGATCACTAATGATAGACCTCAGGAAACGGGGTTTTGCCGACAGGATAATAGGTGTTGATACAAATCTCCAGCACAGGAACATAGCACAGCTGTGCGGACTGGTGGATGAGACCGACACGCTCAAAAATGCAGTTGACAGGAGCGACATAATAATATTAAGCACTCCCGTCGACACCATTTGGAAGATGCTTCCTGGAATACTAGACAGGATAAACGGGACCTCAAAAGTAGTTACCGACATGGGGTCGACAAAGGGAAAGATCGGAAGAGCTGTAAAAGATCATGCCGGAAGAGGCCGTTATGTTGCCCTTCATCCCATGGCGGGAACAGAGTTTTCGGGACCTCTGGCTGCCATCGGAAAGCTGTTCGACTACAAGAATGCTATTATCTGCGATCCCGAACTCAGCGACACTGATGCCCTCGGTCTGGTTGAAAATATGCTCGACATCCTCAACATGAAAAAGCTTTACATGAACTCCGGCGATCATGACGTTCGCGTGGCTTATGTGTCTCATATCTCGCACATAACCTCCTTTTCGCTTGCTCTCAGTGTTCTCGACAAGGAAAAGGAAGAAAAGAACATCACCGCGCTGGCGGGCGGAGGTTTTGAAAGCACCGTGAGGCTGGCAAAAAGCAACAGCGAAACATGGGCGCCTATATTTCTTGAGAACGCCGGACCAATATTAGAGGTGGTCGACAATTACATTGAAAAGATGAAGCTCTTCAAACAATTCATTGAGGAGAATGATGTAGAAAGTCTCAAGGGACTTATGGAAGAAGCAAATAAGATCAAGAAAATATTACATTAAAAACAAATGCCATGGTACTTGAACTGAAGAAATTCCTGGCTACCGAATTGAAAGGATACAAAGGAAGGCCGTTCCTGATCTCAGGACCCTGCAGTGCCGAAACTGAGGAGCAGGTAATGGCGACCGCCACTGCTCTTGCCAGGATCCCGGAAGTAAGCGTATTCCGCGCCGGGATATGGAAGCCGAGAACCCGGCCTGACTCATTCGAGGGTGTCGGGGTGGAAGGTCTCAAATGGTTGAGAAATGTAAAGCATGAGACAGGCCTCATGGTTGGAACTGAGGTCGCCAATGAGAAGCATGTCTATGAAGCCCTGAAATATGGCGTGGATCTTCTGTGGATAGGAGCCCGCACTTCGGTGAATCCCTTCACCGTTCAGGAGATTTCGGATGCTCTGCAAGGTGTTGACGTGATGGTGCTTGTAAAGAACCCCATCAATCCCGATCTGGAATTATGGATAGGCGCCATAGAGAGAATAGCCAGGGCAGGGATTACCAGGATAGGGGCTATTCACCGCGGATTTTCGAGTTACGAAAAAACAATCTACAGAAACCAGCCCAACTGGCAGCTTCCCATCGAACTCCGCCGAAGGTTCCCTGATCTGCCCATAATTTGCGATCCCAGCCATATCTCGGGAACAAGGGAGTTACTTTATGAACTGTCGCAGAAAGCTATGGACCTGAATTTCGACGGGCTAATGCTCGAGTCGCATATCGATCCCGACCAAGCCCTCAGCGATGCTTCCCAGCAGATAACACCTGACGAACTGCATGAGCTTCTCAGCAGACTGATACTCAGGAATCCCGTTGCATCCGATCCCAAACTGCTTGACATTCTGGGCGAATTACGGCAGCAGATAGACGTCTTCGACGATGCCCTTCTCGATATCCTTGAAAAGAGGATGAAGGTAGCCCAAACCATCGGGCAATATAAAAAGGACAATAATATTACTATCTTGCAGCCAACGCGCTGGGACGAGATCATCCGTAAGGTAGTGATCAACGGTCAGGTCAAGGGACTGAGCCGTGAAGTGATCGATACCATTTTCAAGGCTATTCATCAGGAATCCATAAATCACCAGATGAGGATCATGAATGACGGGATTGAAATACCGGCGGCAAAAAGCTAAGAACACTGCTTTATGGAAAGATCCGTTAAGCCCTCCCCTGTCAGTGGCGAGATCAAGGCGCCACCGTCGAAAAGCATGACGCAGAGGGCAATTGCCGCTGCTCTCCTGGCAGACGGCGATAGCCTTATTGTCAATCCTTCATACTGCGACGATGCTCTTGCAGCAATGAGCATTGCAGTCAGTCTCGGCTCAAGGGTGGAACCGGGTCCGGATTCGGTGAGTATCTCAGGCTCGCGGGAACTGAAGGAGACCAAACTTAACTGCGGTGAATCGGGACTGGCAATCAGGCTTTTCTCGCCCATAGCATCTCTTTTCAACGCGGAAATAACTCTGACCGGGTCAGGCTCGCTGAGAAAAAGGCCCATGCACATGATTGAGGAAGCGCTCAGGCAATTCGGAGTGGAATGCAGCACCACCGGCGGCATGCTTCCCCTGACAATAAGAGGCCCCCTGAAGGGAGGCAATTGTGAAATTGACGGATCGATAAGCTCCCAACTGCTGACCGGCCTGCTGATGTCGCTACCCGTTGCTGAAAAGGACTCTGCAGTGATTGTCAGAAATCTGAAAAGCAAACCATATATTGACATGACACTTGAGGTACTCAGGGGCTTTGGTATTGAGGCAAGGAATGAAAACTACGAACTTTTCATTGTCCCGGGAAGGCAAAAATATATTCCCCGCACATACGAGGTTGAAGGCGACTGGAGCGGAGGAGCCTTTCTGCTGGTAGCCGGAGCCATCAACGGAGACCTTAAGATAAGCGGTTTGCGTTCAGAAAGCCGGCAGAGCGATATGGCCATTCTGAATGCACTGCAAAGCGCCGGTGCCTTAATGATTATATCCGGTGACACGATAGAAATAAAGAAATCGGAACTGAAAGCTTTCGAGTTTGATGCCACTGAATCGCCCGATCTGTTTCCGCCGCTGGTAGCGCTGGCATCATATTGTAAGGGAATAAGCAGGATAAAGGGCAGTTCGAGGCTTATCCACAAGGAAAGTGACAGGGCAAAAGCCCTCTGTGAGGAATTTGAAAAGCTGGGGATCAAGGTCAGTGTCAGTGCTGATGTCATGAGTGTAGAAGGAGGAAAAGTCAGGGGCGCTCAAGTCTCTTCCCACGAAGATCACCGCATTGCCATGGCGGCAGCGGTGGCTGCACTGGGAGCCGAAGGAAGAGTCTATATCAAAGATGCACACTGTGTCGGGAAATCCTATCCGCTGTTCTTTGAGGACCTCAGGAGGGCAGGGGCAGCCGTTTTATAAATGGGCACAGGGCGCAGGGCACAGAGCGCAGGGCACAGGGCACAGAGCACAGGGCGCAGGGCGCAGGGCACAGGGCACAGAGCACAGGGCGCAGGGCGCAGGGCACAGGGC
>JAAYQC010000106.1 GCA_012519515.1 Bacteroidales bacterium
GTAATACAAAATGCATCGCCCGACAAACTGGAGATGACCTACAGCCTGAGCCTCGCTGCTATAGTGCCTCCAAATTCCGCCTTCATAGTAAAGGTCAACGGCCAGACAAGAACAGTAAATGCCGTGACAGTGGCAGGAAACAAGGTAACTCTTAAACTGGCAAGCCCGGTAGCTTTTGGGCAAGAGGTTACGGTGGCTTATAACAAACCCGCTACATACCCACTGCAAACACCACAGGGCGGACAGGTAGCGACAATGACTGCCCGGAATGTGACTAACAATGTAGCAAAAAGACCAAATCAACCACCACTCGTGAGTATTTCATCGCCTACTAAAAACACGGGTTACATAGCACCTGCAACAATAACAATAGAGGCAAATGCCACAGATTCTGACGGAACTATTACAAAGGTTGAGTTCTACAATGGTCAGATCAAACTGGGCGAGGTAACAAAGGCACCTTACTTATTCAAATGGAATAATGTGTCAGACGGTGGCTATCAGATTACTGCGGTTGCCACTGACAATAAGAATGCAAAGACAGTTTCCAGTCCGGTAACAGTTGTTGTTAATAAACCTGCTTCCAAAATTAATCAACCACCCTTTGTTAGAATAACAAATCCAGATAAAGGGGAAACATTCAAGAGAAATGAGTCTATAATCCTGGAGGCAGAAGCCTTAGATCCTGATGGAACTATAAGTAAAATCGAATTCAGGATTGGAAATGAGGTTGTAGCAGAATTAAGCGAAGCACCTTGGGTATTTAACTGGCAAAATGCTGACACGGGACAATATGTTATAACCGTGATAGCAACAGATAACCTTGGAGCAGTTTCACAATCAGCTGAAGTAGCTTTTACTGTCTATGAGGACAAGATTCCCGGCTTTACGATGCTAAACCTTTATCCGAACCCAAATAACGGCCATTTCACGGTCGAAATGGCAAAAGAAATTGATTCTGAAAGACTCTATACTGTTTTTAGTTTATCAGGAAAAGTCTTACACAACGAGAAGAGAGACGGGCATGAGGTTATTACAGAATTCAATTTAATTGAATTACCTTCAGGGACATATATCCTAACTGTATCTTCAGATAACAAAATAATTGAAAGCAGAAAGTTCATAAAAAGGTAAGAATCACAAACTCAAACAGCCACATTATAAAACCGAAAGTGCGATTGAGCAAGAATATGTAACTTTCTTTTTACCGGGCTTTCATTACTTGGCTGGAAAGTTATCCTTTCTTTCCAAATATTGTTCTGATAATCAGATTAAAATCACCTAAAAAACTACGTTCTCGAACATAGGCAAGATTCATACGAGTTTTATCCGGCCAGATAACCTCGTCGAAATACTTCTGTGGATCATGTACCTTTGATAAAATTTCTTCCTCCCTCGCGTATTTAATTGACGCCGGACTGGTAAGGCCCGGCCTGACAGAAAGAATATCCCTTTGTTCGCCCTTCAGACGAGCGGCATAGTCTGGCATATCAGGACGTGGCCCTACAAAACTCATATCACCGATTAGTATGTTCCATAACTCAGGCAATTCATCAATTTTTAATTTTCGAAGAAAAGCCCCGACCGGAGTAATTCTCTTCTCTCCTTTTACCGAGATGGAACTTCCACCATGATCAACAATCATAGTCCTGAATTTATAGATCGTAAATGGTTTTCCATGACGACCAGCTCTTTCCTGTCTAAAAAAGACCGGCCCTTTTGAACTGAATTTGACCAGTAAGCCCGCGATCAATAAAAAGGGAGATAAAACCAAGAGACCAAAAAAAGAAGCAATAATGTCAAATATCCTTTTAAGCAGCATTTTTCACTGAGGCTTTAATGATACTAATCATGAATAACACATTTTGTATGATTGTCAGGAAGAAACTCCACAAGTAAATAATCATCCTTCAATTCCTTTATAACAGACATATGCCTGTTGCCCGAATGAGCCTTCATTACTGCTTGGTTATTCCTGGAAATCGTTGACAAACATCTGAATTTCATCCTCCAGGCTATCTCATACATAATCCTGTTCATTGTCACCCCTATACCATGGCCACGATAATTCTTATCAATCAATCTGCCTACAAAACACTTTCTGTTTACAAACAATCGAAGAAAGAAATAACCGACCATAATATCATTGTTGAAAGCCCCCATCATAAGGAAAGAAGATTTTTCGGTCTGCCTGACTATTGACTTATATTCAAAAGAATGTGGTTTAAAATAAGTCAAATCCGAAGCAGGCTGATTCTTTATCAATTCATAAAGGCCGGCAGAATCAGCAATGGAAATCCTCCTGAAGACAACAGGATGATGCTTATTTTCTTCAAAGACTTGCCGTGTAATCCTGTCCAGTCTTTTTTTATACAGGATACGAAAGAGAATATCGTTTACACTCTCGATGATTGACCAGATGAATCCCAGATTATGCTTTATGAACAATAGGATTTGTTCCATTATTGAAATCTCAGAAGTTCCGCTTTCAAGCCCTTGTTAATCGGTAACTGCCACAACAATTTGCACCAATTATGGTTACCTTCAATCAGTTCAGCGCCATCCCCGGTTACTGCAATATCCCAACCAACGGATCTGTTTCCGGATGCATCTCGTGCTGCTGTTGCAGCAAGCTCAAGGACCTTTTCCCAGTGTGGAATTATGAAGCCCACGATATCTTTACCGGTGACCGGATGCACTCGTACGGAATCTTTAGTTATATCACTGAATACTCCGGGACCTGTAACCATTCCTGTCTTCAAATCTACCGAAGCTGCAATATTTCCTGCTGCCATATTGTCAACAGGAGAGTTCACGGAAATCCGGAGCCGCGCGGCAAGGAAGATTATTTCATCATTATCCTTTTGTGTAATAATCCTTACGGTATTCAGCCCGGATGGAGAGAGATCATTCAGGCTTGGATGCTGTATGACATATTCCTCTATCAGGTCATAATGATGTTGTTTCATATGGTCAAGAAGCTTCTGTGGCGTATAAGTTTCAGAACTGATCACTTCAACCTCCGCCCCTATTTGCCCCCTAGATCCTTTAAGTACCAGTCGTTCTGATTTCCGGAGAATTTCATTTAACTCAATACTATCAGATGAAAAATCAGAAATATGTAAGAACATTCTCTTAACCAACAATCTATAATGATTAAGAAATTGCACCTTATTTACAAGCAACTCCCTTGAACCTTTTGGATTCATGCGAAGCTGGTATTCATACATGAAACCGGTACCAGCCCATTCGCTACGTTCAGAATGGGATTTATCATAAAACCTGAAACAATAATAATCCTTAAAAGAGATATTATATCTGAGAACCGATAACACGGAGTCAAAAATGAGACTCAACTTTGATTTTCCCGAACTAACTGAGGCATAATCAATGAATCGTCCGAGAAGTTTCCAATCCGATTCTTTCAAATAATAGAGTATGTATAAAAAGCGCCTGAAGTAATTCATACCTGATCAATTGTTTTTTCGATATATGAACTGAGATAAAGACCAGCGTTCTGACTTGTATAAATCCCGGATGCTTCTAATGAGTTTGATGAATAAAGGCTCCTCTGTTTTTCGTTGCTCATGAGCTCATGAATGAATTTTCTCATACCCGAAATATCATTCTTCTCAAATACTTTTCCCAGCTGATGTCTGGTCACAAGTTCCGCTAAACCTGAATCATGTGAAGCTATTGCCATAATCGGAAGTCCAGCCGACATAATATTGTAGATCTTGCTCGGGATACTTATATCAGGGGTCTTGTCATCAAGAATAATTACAGCAATATCTGCCTCACAAAGAGACTCATACAATTCGGAATCATCTCTAAAAGGAAGCATCAGACAGTTAGTAAGTCCACTGTTTTTGATTCGTCTGGCTATCTCATTGCTTCTTTCTCCGCGACCTATAATCTGAAATATAATTTCTGTCTCGTCACGAAGAGTCTCAGCAAGTTCCAGCAATGTTTCAACATTATGTGTCACGCCAATGTTTCCGGAATACTGAATTACAAACTTCCCCTGAAGGCCATCCCTCTTAAGGATGATATTGTTTTCTTTTGGAATGGGCACAAGACGAGAAAAGGCTGACCAATTTGGAATTACTCTGATATCCCTGTCAGCTGAATAACGATTGATTCCTGTTTTCATGGCATCACTCAGAGTATAAATCATGTGAGCATGATTAAATACTCTTTTATTGCGTCTGCTCCACAACCGGCATAATAATCCATTCTCCCTGAATCCATTTGCCTTCAAGGCATCGGGATAAAGGTCAAAAACCAGAATTGAATATTTTCCCCTGAACCATGGAGCCATAAGGTATGCCGTTGGAGGTACAGTGAAGAAAAACTTGTCATAACTATTATAACGGAATCTCAGCAGGAAAAAAATCTGAAAAGAAGCAACTATCCAGGATATCAACTTTTTAAAATTATTGCCTCTGTCATACAGGACTATCTTTTCAGTCCTAATCTTATGATCAAGAACTGTATCCTGTACTCTTATGCTTCCTGTAATCAGCACAACTTCATCAAAGTAAGCTGCAAATGCATTTACAATGTCAATTGTCAGGTAACCAGTTGCCTGATTAATAAATACTATTTTCCTGGCCGGATCCACCTTTTCAGAATTTCATTCAGGATTTAAATATATCCATGAACGTTCTGGCAGCCGAACTTATTCTTTCATTATACTCCTGGTAGAGCATTTTCCCCGGTTCACTTTCCGGAAAAGTTGCAAGAATTCCGGCAAGGGCTTTGTAGTCTTCAGGCGCAAAAAAGCATCCATCCGGACCAAGTTGTTCAATATTTACCGGAAGTGAAGAAGCTATTACAGGCACCTGTAATGAAATTGCATCTTCAATAACAGTACTCCATCCTTCAAATAAACTTGGTTGTATCACCGCTCGTGAATGCTTCATCAGCAATAATTGCTCATTACGTGGGATGACACCCAACAGGCTGATGTGCGGTTTCAGATTATTATCAGCAATAATAGAATGCAACTCTTTCATATAGGATGAGTGACTGGCATCAGGCAATCTTCCGGTCATAGCCATGTGTATTTCCTTACCATCCTGTTTTAGTAAAGCCATAGATTGTAAAAGAACACGATGATTCTTGTGCTTGTGGAACTGATTTGAGATCATGAAGTAATCTTCCGGAACATTATATTTTTTCCTTACTTCACCTATATCAAGGCCTTCAAAGTCTTCAATTACTGATGCAAAGTGAAAAACATGTATCTTCATTTTATCCCTCAGCCTGAAAAATCTTTTAAAATCATCTGCCACGGCTTGGCTTGACACAACCAGGTGCTGAGAGTTCCTTAACATAAACTTAATCCTGACGTTTCTCTCAATAATCTTCCTTTTTGTAAAAAACTCAGGGTAATATTTGTGCTGCAAATCAGCATACCAGCTTACGATTTTTGTATCTGTAACGGCCCTTAAGGGATAATCCTGAAGAGGGTACAATCCATCCAGATTATAATTCTTCAGAATGCTTTCAACAAAAACATTCTTCCGTAAAATCCATGACTTTATAAAACCTTGATAGACAGGAGGAAAATCCCACTCAATAAGGTTCATGTATGGATAATCAACCTGTTCTGCATATTTTCTTAGTCCGGCCCTGTAAAAAACAACTACTTCAGGTTTATCATCATCATCAAGAAAATTAAGAATTCTGATAAGGTTTTTAATATAGACAATACCCCCCATCCACTTTGGGCTGAAGTAAAATAAGATCCCAAGCCTAAGTCTTTTTTTACCTATAAAGTCTGCCATTTATCTGTCAGGATTAACTTTTCTTTCCTTTTATTGTCTTACTTAAGTCTAATTATTCATTAATAACCCACTTGTAATAATACTCCAGGCCTTTTTCAATTGTGAAAGCGGGCCTATAACCATATGATACAAGTTTGGTGATATCTGCCACCCAGTTAACAGGGTCTCCTTCTCTTGTTTCGCCGGAGAATGAATATCTGATCTCATGGTCAAATAATCCAAAAAAGATAGATACGGCATTCTTAATCATTATCTCTTCTCCATTGGCAACATTTATAACATCAGCACTAAAGGCAGAATGCCGCGCAACCAGTTCAATCACTTTCACAAGATCAAGGATATATATATAATCTCTTGATTCATTGCCTGTTCCAAATAAAGAAAAGGGCACTCCACTTTTTGCTTTACTGTAAAGGTCCCAGAATAATTGCTTTTTAAGACCAGGACCATATACCGAAAAAATTCTTAAAGAGCATGTCCTGATATTATAGAGATTATAAAACTCTTTACAGATTTGTTCAGCCTGAAGCTTATGAAACCCATAAGGTGAAAGCGGGCCTGGAATGGAATCCTCTCTAACGGGCAAATGTTTTGGATTTCCGTATACCGCGGCACTGGACAGATTAATAAATTTGCAGGCTGGTTGGTATTTCCTTATAGCCTCCAGGATGCTGAATACATTAATGGTGTTCAGGGAATAATCATGTAATGGATTTTTTAGTGACGCTGGAACATTTGCCGCACCAGAACAGTTGACACAAAGATTGTATTCCGTAAATTGAAAAACTGAATTATAATCAGAATTAGAAGCATCAATTAAAAAGAACCGGTCTTTATTGATATAATCATAAACTATATCAGCACCCCAAACCTCATTATCCTTCTCAGAAAAGTATCTGAAAAGATGTTGTCCAATAAAACCCATTGAGCCGATGACGAGTATTTTCATACGTTTTCTTTCTGATTGACAATACTATAATCCATAATCTGATAGCGATCGTGCTGCAAAACGAATTTATAAAAAGCCTTACAAATTGTTTCACTGGAGTATTTCTTAATACTTTCCTTTGCATTGCTTCCTAATTTAGCCCTAAGCGACTCATCGTTCATTAATGCGGCAAGTCTTTCTTCAAATTGCCTGAAATCGAAAAGGGGTATCAGAAAACCATTATGTCCGTCTGTTATCATTTCGGATGGGCCCGCCACGCAGTCAAATGCAACAACAGGCAATCCTGCCGACATAGCTTCACCAATTGCATTGGGGAATCCCTCAGAACTTGATGTAAAGGCAAAAATTGAACTTTCAAGATATATTTCCTCAACATTCTCCTGCTTCCCCATAAAAACCACCCTATGATCAATCCCAAGATTTATGGCCAGCTCTTTTAAACGGAGCATATTATGTTGTTTCAGATGGTCGTATCCGACAATTATTAATTTCCAGTCGGGAAGGCTAACTTTTGCAAACATCTCGATCAGCTTATCCTGATGCTTTGATTTAATTAAACGCCCCACCATAAGAACGTTCTTCTCTCTTTGGGTAGTTTCGCTGATGGGCTTTAAATCCTTTATCGGATTCCCGATAACAGCAATGTTGGAATGCTTATTTCGGGTCAGAAAGATTTCTTTTGCCCTTTCAGTCTGGCATATAATGCCCCTGGCAGTGGGATAAATCAATTGCCTCAAGGTATCATGAAACCAACCAAGGCTTTTATCAGGTTGACTCCTGTCAGAGACAAAAACAGGGTATTTAAGTCCCAATAGTGACAATAAAACGAAACTGTTCCAATATTCACCGAAGCTCAGAATACTGTCAGGTTTAATTTTTTTAATAGTAGCCCTTAGAAATAACATTGTCTTTACAGTATACCATAACCGCCATTTGTTATTAAACCTGAATCGCGGAATGCTGATAAGAATATTATCAGGTATCGGGTAGAATATTTCCCTTGAGATCCCGTAGAGAACCAAATGTACTTTGAGTTCTTCCCTGGCAGCAAAACAGTGCACAAGTTCTGACATTACCCTCTCCATACCTCCTGCCTGAAGAGACGGTATTACAAGACAAAGCTTTTTCTTTTCCATAGACAATCTGGCTTTCGGCAGAATCCCGGCTTTATCCCTTATTATTCAAACTCTTTATCAAATTCTCAACCATCCAGCCATATGGGTTGAATTTACCTTCATGCCATACGAGATCGCGGTCCCAGTAACCAGGACATGGATCGTACCCGTTAGGAGCAAAACCATAACTAATTTCGACGATGAGTGGTTTTTTACCTTCATAAACGTAATCAAATGCCACACATTGAGCATTAAGTTTCTCTGAGGTCTTAAAGGAGAGTCTGATAGTATATTCATCAATCAGTGACTTATCATAAAGTATTTCGCCACTTCCGGAGGCCCTGAAATCTCCCTTCCGAACAAGTCGCTTAATTGCAAAAGCCTTATCGCCTATAACGACCACGCGAATGTCATGATCATTGTTTGGAATAAAATTCTGAAAATATATATATCCCTTTTCTCGCCCGGCAACTCTGGAGAATTCAGTGGTATAGGCCAGCCGTATTACTCCTTTCATAACATCCCATAAAGTAGTCTTTCCCAATCTATATTTACGAAAACGTTCTGAAAGGTTGCTCCAGGCTTCGTATTGTACGAATCCTTTCCCGAAGGCTTTTCTGATTAATCTAAATGCCTCATTCCTGGAATTAACAAGTCTTACATTGTCTGAACCGGCACCAGTCCGTAGCTTAAAGACTTTAGGATAAATCGTTCCTCTGGCCCAGTCGATAGCTTCTTTTTTATCATAAAACGCATACGAAGGCACGAGAGGAGCATTAATCGCTTCAAGCAGGTATTTCTGTCCTACCTTGTCATCAAAATGCCACATCGTGTTGTAATCAGGAAAAACAGCCTTGCCTGCAGCCTGAACAGCATAAATAAGTTGCCTCGCGAACTTGCTTGCTTTCGGGCTCTTGTGATTGAAATGCCACATGAGAGCATCACAATCAGCCAGTTGATCAATAATATCCGTTCTATAACAATCAACCAGCTTGTAGTCAATATTGTTTGATTCACAATAGGGAATCCACCTGTCGCTGAATGAATCCTTATGCCTATGTATAGCTATTAACATAACATTTATCCAAATAAATTGCTGCCCAGATCTCAAATGAGATAACAATCCATAAAGCCTCCATTTCAGTGTATTTTAAGGTTTTTATGTTTTCAAACCATCCTGAAACAAGCTTATAGGAAAATAAGCCACGGTGCCTGATGCCTGGAAGCACCTGGTCATTCATATACTCCCTGAATTTTTCGTCAGAAAAGAATTCTTTCACTGGAATACCGAAACCCATCTTCTTCCTAAAAGCAAAATCTTCCCCAAAAACAGCCGCTGTCATCTTTTTAAGAAGATACTTCTCCGTATTCTTTCCTATTGAACGATCTCTCAGCATGAGAAATTGTTCGGGTATTGAAAAAGCCCCATTTACAACTTCATTATCAAGAAAAGGTACTCTGTTTTCAATCGAATGAGCCATTGACATTTTATCCTGGCGTATAAGAAGATCCGGAAGAAAAGTCTTCATCTCATACTTTATCTGCTTGTCAAATCCGGAACCTGACAGGGTGTTATACAATGCCAGCCTGTCTGATATAGCCCTGTCCCTTGAAAAATTCCGCATAAGCCTGCCGGCAAGAAATGGCGTCATATAGGCATTTGACATAATTGCACGTTGCCTGTTGTCGAGGAAGTAGCGAAACACTTCTGAAGGGTTATTAAGGTTTCTGTTCAATTCAGTCAACAGCCTGTTGACGCTGAAAGGATATTGTATGTCATAGAATCGTTTATAACCGCCAAAAACCTCATCTGCGCCCTCCCCACTCAACAGTACTGTAACATAGTCTTTGGCTCTCTGGGATAACTTGTAAACAGCAACAGTATTAGGGTGATTCAGTGGTGACTCAAGATGCCATGTCGCTTTCCCGAGATTATCGAGATAATACTCATTGTCTAACAAAAATTTATGTGATTTTATGCCCAAAGTTTCCGTAACTCTGTCAATATAGCTCTCCTCACTGAACAACTTGTTTTTAAACACAATGGACACTGACTCAAAGCTACCATTTTTGGCGTTAGTGTTTGCAAGCCATGTTACAAGTGATGAGTCTATTCCTCCGGAGAGCTGACATCCCAGTTTTACATCGCTTACCAACTGACTTCGGACACTTTTATCAAGCCATTCTCTGACTTCAGTTCCAAAGGAATCGAAGGTACCGGACCGCTTGCTACGGGAATAATCATTAACGTCATAGTATCTGCTTTTAATAAGCTTCTGACCGGATCTGTAATTAAGATAATGACCCGGCTCCAGCGACTCAAGGCCTTCAAAAAGAGTCCCACTCAGGTTATTTCTGAACAAGAGGTATTCATCAAGCTTCGTACTATTCAGGGTAAATTCAAAATCCTCCAGAAATGCAAAACTCTTTAATTCAGACGAGAATGCCAATACCCTATCATTCAGAATATAATATAATGGTTTTATTCCGAAACGATCACGCGCAAGATACAATTCCCTGCTTCGCAGATCAATCACAATGAGTGCAAACATTCCATTCAATCGTTCCAGCATTCCTTCAAACCCGTGTCTTAAATACAATGCCAGAACTATCTCTGTATCAGTGGCGCTCCGGAACTTGTATCCCCAGTCCTGAAGTTCATTCCTGAAATCAAATGCATTGTAAATCTCCCCGTTTAAGGCAATAATGACATTGTTATCCGGATTTAACATCGGCTGGTGCCCATTCATGGAGAGATCAAGAATACTCAAACGATTAAAACCAAGGACACCTTCAAAGTCAGCATCAATACTTTCCGGTGTTAAACATGAAGTTTCTGCAGAAGAAGCCGATAATAGGCTGAACAGACGAATGCCTGAATCGTCAGGTCCCCGATGCTTTTGTAGCTTAAGCATCTTCAGAATCTGGTCTGTATTCCGGACAGGCCTGAAATCAGTATTTATATAGCCGGTTATACCACACATGTGTCAATCCTTTATATAATCACTCTTAGTGCTTTCCAGTATGCGCAGAAGCACCTCGCGGTGAGATTCACAACGAATTATATTCAACAATAACAATCTTTTTCTCTTCGACATCAGTTTAGGAAACAGTCCCCTGTTTCTTAAAGAAGATGCTAATGCTCCGAAGTAAGGTTCAATATATGCATTGTACATGGGAGCAACTGATGCAATATAGTCAGCGAACTTCTCCTCCAGCTTCCGTTCATCAGAAATAATTGAATTCAGATACCGGATGTGTGTTTCGAATTCATTGGTTTCTTCTTCATCGAGATGGAAAATCCCGGGTTTATCGTTTCCTTGCTTAAGAGGAATGAGTTCAAAATCAATAGTCTCAGATATAACAAGTTTTACAACATAGCCTTTGTTCCAGGCTGAATTTCTTTTCCCGGGCCAGTCATATATGAAATTACCAAGTCCATAAAACACCGGCTTGGAATTGTATATCTCATATCCCGAAAATGCGTGAGTATGATGAGCGATAACACAATCAGCGCCAAGATCAATCATGTACCTGTACAGATTTTGTGTTCTTGGTGAAGGAAGTTCATAAAATTCATTTCCTGCATGAACGATTACAATCACCTTATCATTGGTCTGCCTGGCTTCTTTGATCTGATAATACACTCCGACTGCGTCAAGCGGGTTACACATATACAGGCCGTCTGGTGATGAAATGAATTCTTCATCAGCAAAATTAAGAACAGCTATACGCTTGCCGTTTTTGCTGAAAATAAATGGTTCTGCTGCCTCCCTGCCTGATCTTCCAATGCCGACAGTAGCAATATCATTGGCCTTGCACAACTCCAGTGTATCAGTAAGCCCTCTGCTGCCGTAATCCATAATGTGATTATTAGCCATTGCTGCCAATCCGATTCCGGCATGCTGCAATAATTTAATACATTCCGGATGAGCTTTCTGGTGAGGTCCGGTCTTTTTTCTTTTCTCGGTGGAAAAAGTAAGCGGGCACTCCAGGTCGGTAATAATAAGATCATTCCCGACCAGCACATCTTTGAAGTCATTAAAAACAGCTTCATAATTATCAGATAGTGCAAGCTCTTCGACCCTGCCTATCGGGCAGAAGTCACCGGTGAGCAATATCTTAATTCCGGTTTCATTCATCTTCATACAGAAATTATAGCTGTAATAATTCGACAGGGATTAACATTTTCTTCAGGAGCGGGATGCCCGATATAATCCAGAATTATCGCCGTTTTCAATCAGACTCCCCAGCCTGTCAGTTGTAAAAAACTCGACCTCAGGCCATTTGCGAATGATCGTTTTAAGCAGTTGTTTAAGCTTTTCCAGGTTCCTGCCGCGATTGTCTCTGTCAATTGCTCCAATATAATTAATCCGATGTGAACAAATAACCGCCGGTTTGTGCCATCTGAAAGCAATGGCTATCCGGGCAAGACAGTTATCAACTTCATCGGCATCTCCCGAAAGTGAGGGCTCAAAGAAACAGTTCCTTACAAGATAATACTGACCATACGAGTTGCGGCTTCCGGTAAAATGATACTTTTTCTTATAGTGTCCAAATATGCCTGTTGGTACTTGTTGAATGAAAAGACCTTGTATGTATCTGACTCCTCCCTGATGCAGAACTTTCTCAATCCTGCTGTCCCATGTGTAGCACGGGGGTATGAATGAGACTGACCTGAATCCAAATAAATCTTCAAACAAATCCAAACCTTCGGAGAGGCTTTTATTCATTGAATGCAGATTATCAGGGGAATTATAATCTAAAACCTCCATGTAATTATAATCACCATCACCCGAAAATGTAGTTTCGTTATCAAATGTGTACATTATCTCCGGGGTTCTTTTGCGAAGGGCCTCCATCCATCTGACCACATTGACATGCTCCCGACCATGAAACTGCGGCATGAACACCCCCTCTTCCATTCCTTTTTGCCATAATGATCTCACAAGATCTCTGCCAGGGTATCTCTTGATTGTCTCTGTCACCGGCTCATAATAATACTGACTAAAGTCAGATTCCCTGATTCGCCTGAAGTCAGGATTGCCAACAACAACATTTGCAGTAAATGCAGGATGATTATCCCGGGAATCCCTGAATGAGGCCAATACCTCAAATAATTCCGAAAGGTCCTCATTGCTTTCCAGCGTATCCAGCCTGTTATAATCACTCTTGGCCAAGTCATAGCCTTTCGATTGGAATCGTTTTAAGACTTCCAATGAAGGCATTCTAATGCTACCCCAGTCATCGCTTTCAATAAGCACTATTTTTCTTTTAGTGCGCCAGCCCGGAATATTGATAACATTGTGCGCCAGGGCTCTTGAAAATGATCTGATATAATTAGTCTTCATCAATAATCCTTCCTAACTCATCTGTTGTAATAAACTCTGCATCAGGCCAGTTTTTCATAATCCTTCTAAGCAATTCATATAATTTGCTTAGCCCGTTTTCCCGGTTGTCAGGATCCAATGCTCCAATATAGTTTACTCTATGAGTACTGATTATAGCCGGTTTGTGCCATCTGAAGGCAATTGAAATATCAGACAGACATTTGTCCACCCAATCGGTTCCCTGAATTACAGGCTCAAAAAAACAATTACGGGTAATTATTCGCAGTCCGGACAGGTTTCTTTTACCTAACCAGTGCAATCTTTTTTTGACTTTACCCTGACCCAAAGGTTCCAATTGAATCCGTGGCATAAATAAGTATTTTATTCCATTGTCTGCTAGCTTACTTTCAAGTCTTGAGCTAAGCGGCCCGTTTGGAGGAGCAAAATAGGAAGCCTTATAACCAAAGATATTTTTGAATAACAGGAGGCCTGTATCAAGAATTTCAGCCTGATAAACAATGTCAGCAGGATCGGAAAAATCAAAGGCAGCCTGGAATTCAAGACCAATATTAGGCTCATGTGCAGTTGACATTCCCCAGAAACAATGATCAAATCCAATCCTTGACATCCTGTTTCCATTATTCAGCGCTTTCATCCAGACTTTAACGTTCAAATGTTCCCTGCCATGAAACTGAGGCACGAACAACCTTCTCCGGATACCCTCCTGCCACAAATCAAAAGAGCCTTCACAACCACTATTCTTAAGGAGTGTGTCAGTAAATGGCTCAAAATAATAGGCTGTATAAGCGCTTTCCTTAATTTTCCGGAAGTCAGGATTTGCCACTACAGCCACAGGTGTAAAAACAGCAGGTCTGTTCATACTGTCTTTTACAGATGCAAGAACTTCAAATAAGCCTGAGAGATCGGCAGTAGTAGCAAGCGAATCATACCTGTTAAAAAGAACTCCCTCATCGGATGTGAGATCAATACCGGCAGCCTGTAAACTTTTATATGTTTCAACTGAAGGCATTCTGATACTTCCCCAGTCATCTGATTCAAAGATGATCAGTTTTCGTCCAGTGTTCCAACCAGGTATAGCAGCAATGTTTCTGCGAATATTCAAGAATTCAGCTATTTATAGGTAATATCTAATAAAACAACACCTCATAGAGAGACAAAACCGGAGCAAATAAAGGAACCCCGAATCCAGGTGAAAAAATCCAGGCATTTATATTCTCGAACCCAAGTCGGAGGTTGATCATTGAATATAACAATAATGGGAACAATCCCAGAAGAATCAGAAAATATATCTTATTGCCGGAGAGTTTTGAAAAATACATTATAATATAGGCTGTAGCAAATAAAAAAAACAATATCATAAACCTTTCTCCGAACGATGGTATTGGCATACCGAAATTGACAAAAGCAAGAAAGAGAAGCAAAAAGCTGAAAAGATTCTGTTCATGCTTTTCCTTCATCATAGAGGAGTGTCTTAATTGTATGACAGCTATTGCAATCAAAAGATAGTAAAACACCATATCATTTGTAATACGCATAAACCAAGCCGACTGGGCTGCACCTTCCTGAACTGCAAGCATATACCCCTCACTTGAATATCCCGCATAACGTTGTTGCATCCCACCTCCAAGTCTTAAGGCAAGCACTCTGAAAACCGGCGCCATAATATGAGGTAATACAAAAGAAGAAACTGCCAAAGGAATGTAGATTATATTTCTGTTGCCAATCAGGTAATAAATGAGCAGGATTGCATTGGCTGATATAAAGCTCCAGTGAACGAATACAGCCGAAAACGATATAAACAGAAACCTGGGATTCTTTTCAGTAATTACACGAAAGGCGCCATAGAAAAAGATCCATGCTGCAGTCCACATTCTCACACCACTTATCATTGTAACAGGAATCGTCATCACGAAGAATGCCATGAGCAAAATGGTGTTCATATTTTGCTCTACAATATAGCGGTCATAAATCAGCGTGATAGATTTCAGATAGAAATAACCGAATATCGCGGCCCACACTCCGAAATAAAGCCCATGATCACTTGTAAACCTGGATACAATAAAAGAAATAAGAGGTTCTATAATATCCACCGTAGTGTCACTGTAGAGTCCTCCAACTATTTTAAAAAAATCGGAAAATGGAAGTAAAGAATTGGCCTTCAGGCTTAATGCATACCTATAGGCATCCACTGCAACATTAGCATTTACAAATGAAAGTCCGTAATAAATAAGAAAGATATAAACAACAGTTCTGGCTTCCTTACGTGAAAAATTTGCCAGAGCAACCATAAACGAAAGGAATGGCCATAAGATAAACAGGATGAAGTAGTTCCTGGTATCAGTAATGGAAGAATCGGTGATATTACTGGTATATGACCTGGTCAGCATAATTATCTGTATTCAACAGTTCCAGAAACTGTCCTGAAACAATCCTGATGTGATAACACATAGGATCAGGCAGTTGCATTCTATCTGAATAATTGCCATTCAGGAAATTTTTAACACTTTCAGCAGAAAAATCCCTTTTGATATTCAGGACAGGACGGCCTGTAATTGAATAATCAATAAGCTTGCTTGGTACATTAAGAGGAGTGTTATTATCAAAATTGATCAGGAAATCCATCTGAGCCAGCTCTTTTAAAAGTTGTTCCCTCGGAATATAGTCGGAAATAATCAGCTTTTCCTTCAATGAATCAATGTATTTTTTCAGATATTCCGGCTGGTCAGTATAGACATAAAAGCGAAATGGCATTTCTATTTTCGAAAGAAAAGCCAGGAGAGGTTCGGGATCACGAATCCCCTGAAGAAATCTTCCTGCATACGCGAATTCCGGTCCCTCCCTGTCAGGTTTTACTTGTTCCGAAGTTGAAATGTCAAAATTAAAGCCCTGTGGAATGATTTTCATTTTCCCGTGAAATTCAGGATAATATGCATCGATAGCTGACTGAACCGGTATGGTGATGAAATCTGCTTTTTTACAAAACCATTTTTCCAGATATCCAAAATAGAATGGCTTTCTGAAACTGTCAAGCACATCGCCCATATAGGGATCACCACAATCAGCAACCCATTTCGTGGCAATTTTTCTTCTCCGGTTCATTGCCCATGCCACACCCCAGTGAACAGGATATGGAACAGCAAATGAAATCATCATGTCATAACCTTTTTCCCTTCTTAACATCTTTCTTACATGGAACATATCTTCAATTGCAGGATATTCAAATAATACCAGTAGAGCCCTCTTGAGCGCACGACTTAAGAATGCCCATGGATTTCTTCTCGCTATTCCAACTTCCGGAAGCTTTCCACCATCCCACATTTTTAAGACAACAGATGTTTCCCTTAAAAAATCACTGTAATCATGATTTCTGTACTTTGTAATTACCACCACTTCATGACCCTGTCGGGAGAATTCTCTCGCCAACTCTGTTGCCCTATAACTGCGTGGCGAGATTTCAGGATAAAAGGCATTGCTTACCAGTAGAAGTTTAACGCTGGGATTTGACATCGCTAAGTGTAAACTATTGTAAATAAAGGAATGACATATTAACTAATAAAACATCTCAGGGAAGCTTTACATCGAACCTCGTGATCCATTCCCCTAATAAGATCAATCTCCAATATGAAAAATCAAATGGAATTTTACCTTCTACAATATTATCAAAATATGTTAAAGCTTCATTCTTAATTAAACCGTTAGTAACGTCAATCGTCCGGGCAATTCCTTTACGAAACAACCCCGGACACTCATTTCTGACCCAATGTTCCTCAGGTGTAGAATAACCCATCTTATCTCTTCGGCATCTGATTGCCTCAGGAAGAAGGCCACCCATAGCCTGACGCATTACTCTTTTGGAAATGCCATCTTTTTCCAGATAATTATCAGGTAAGTTATAAACAAATTCAACCAAACGGTGGTCGAGAAAAGGGACTCGGGCTTCTATTGAATTAGCCATTGAGTTTCTATCCTCCCAGTGCAAGTATTTGGGCAGTGTGGAATAAAAGGTAAGATGTTCCGATATATTCTGCACCGAAGAGTATTCGACCGGAATAAAGTCAAATGGGTGTTTAAAGTTCATCCCCATTTTCCCACTGCTAACAATTCCTTTCAGATGGCGTGTATTGGATGATAAGCCTGACAGGATGCGGTTAATCTTTGTTGGCAAAAGGTGATATGCTATTCCTCTAAATACTTCCATACCGGTTAAAGATCTGATTTGTCTGGTATTTTCAATGTCATGCAGAAGTTCAGCTATTTTCATTCTCCGGACCATCTCAGCATACCTTGAAAATGTAAACTGGCCATAGCCTCCAAGATACTCATCTGCCCCCTGGCCATTGAGTAAGACTTTCACTTTGTCAGATGCGGCAAGCTTAAACACATTATAGCCAAGCAGTACACTCTGAGATTGATATGGTTCATCCTGATGCCAGATAATTTGAGGAGTTTGAGTAAATACATCTTCCACTTTGGGATAAACAAAGGATGCATCAACATTTGTTGCGCCTATTACAATATCCATCCACTTTTTCTCACTGTATTTCTCAATATCTGAACATGAAGAAAAGGTTCGCTGCCGGGTTGTTGCACCTCCGGTTTTTAACAATCTGTTTACTTCACATACTATGGCAGATGAATCCAGTCCACCGCTCAAAGCAGTACCCACAGGAACGTCGGCATTGAGATGCTCCTTAACAGACACTTCAAACAAGGACCGGAAAGTTTTTGCAGCATTTTCAAACGATCCATTGAATAACTCTCGTTTGGGCCAATACCATCTTTTATAATTTAACTTCCCACTTATTGCAGGTTTTATGTCACTTAATACTGATTTAAAACATGTTCCGCCAGGTAATTGAAAAACATTCCCAAACATAGTTTCGTCAGTATGATCGGCAATTGAGTACATAAGTTGATCATAGACCCTTTGCGGATTCATAGAAGCACGCCATTTGGGTAAAACCGTAAACTGCTTTATCTCACTGGCAAAGAAAAAGTCTCCTTCTTCTGAAAAAAAATAGTAGAGAGGTTTAATCCCATACCGGTCTCTTGCCAAAAAGATCTCATTGCTATATCTGTCATATATGGCAAATGCCCACATCCCGACAAATTTATTAAGACATCCTTCTCCCCATTCCTGGTATGCAGCAAGAATTACCTCAGTATCCGTATTTGTTTTAAATACATATCCTGACTCTTGAAGCTCTCTCCTGATCCTGGTATAATTGTACACTTCACCATTGTATACTATCCAAAACCGACCAGATGAGTATGACATTGGCTGATGGCCGGCAGGTGAAAGATCAAGAACAGACAAACGCTTATGTGCCAGAGCCATTATTGAAGCATCGCCCATGTAGGAGGTTATTTTCGCAACCGGACGGTATTCGGTAAATGTATCCCATACTTCGTGAGGCGTACTGTCGCCTCCCAGTTGTATCAGTTGGTCATGACTTTTAAGAATCACAAAGCCTTCGTCATCCGGTCCTCTGTGATTTATTATGGAAGCCATTTTGCAGATTATTTCATTCGACAATAACCGTCCATGCCCCGCAATAAAACCAGCTATCCCACACATGCCATTAACAATCCTTTGGTTTTGTTCTAAGTACTTTTTTCAACCGAAATCTACTGATTTTACAAATATGATGTAACCTGAAAAGTACAAACTGATAAATGATCAGCAGAACAACGGAAAAATTATATAAATGACCAAGGATTCTATATTCCAGGTCAACAGAGGTTAAATCCAACTTTCTTAATCCGGCTTTGTTAAGTCGTGCCTTTGCTTTTTTTAATTTTTTAAAACCAAATGGTACAAGCGATGAAGTGATGTATAAAACGACGAACTTACATATTGCCTGGTTTAAAAAGTCTTTCTGCTCCTGCTTCAATAAGGGATTCTTCTTAAAATCTGCCAGATTGGTTGCTGATTTCAAAAAACCATTAATCGCTCTTTCAGAATAAAACAATGATGATATTGTTGCTGATCCTTTACGAATGGTACGTAAATAGAAAGGACGTCCATCAAAGATACATCTGTCAGCAACACATAGTATTCGGGCAATAAGCTCACCGTCTTCAAGATATGGAACCCCGGCAAGATATCTCAATTTGTGGTGTTCAAAAAAGTCACGCCGGAATAACACGGCCCATATTCTGTCAGGATCTCTACGATCATTCGAACGAGACAATGGATATGCTTCAATTCCTCTGCAGAGACGATCCTTCAGTTTTTCGTAAAACCGTTGCTCTATAACCTGACCGCACTCTGAGATAACTGTGAATCCCAGGAATGAAACCTGACAATCCATTTTATCCGCTTTATCCAGGACACGCTGAAGGGTATTTGCCTCAATAAAGTCATCAGGATCAATAAAAAGCAGATACTTTCCTGTTGCGATGTCTATACCATTATTTCTTGCAATTGAAACCCCCTTATTTTCCTGTTCAATAATATGAATATTGGAAAAAGACTTCATCAAATTCTTTACAATTTCCCCGCTACGATCAGGAGAACCATCATTTATGCATATTATCTCATATTGATCATGATCCAGATTCTGGTTTAACAAACTAGAAAGGCATCTTTCCACATAATCTTCAACCTTATATATTGGGATTATTATAGATAAACGTGTCATAATTCTAAAAACATCGCTCAATCAATGAATAACTTAAAAGAAACAGATATTATTCTGCCAGGTGTTTTTACCAAACTAGTTTCTTAGATTACTATTCTCAAATTCATTTCGAATCTTTTTTGAGAAACGGGAGTAGTATTTAAATGGATTCAGATAAGAGGTTAGTACTTTATACAATACTCTGTTTGGTAAAGTATTCCGATTCAATACAGACCATCTGAAAATCTGAGAAAGTAGCCAATTAATTCTTTGTTCGTTTCTAATAACAAATGGAAGCGACGGGTAAGTATATTCTTCTCTGAACTTTTCTGTCTTGAAATAATTAGGATTAATAATAACATTTTGGTTTTTATTATTCACAGCCTTGCAATGTCTTCGATAATTAACAGTTATTGTATTCATAAAATAAAGTCTGTGTCCTTCCCGCGTGAGTTTTAACCAAAGTGGATAGTCTTCCATAAGTTTTACCTTTTCGTCAAAACCACCAATTGATAACAAGGTATCCCGATGCATGAATACAGAAGGAGCATAATGAATTCTATCAGAAACAAGCAGCATTTTGTACTGTGATGATGCACTTCTTGAAGGGTGCATAATGCTCTTCGGATGAAAACTATCATCCTCCGTTGTGAATATAAGATTCTTTGGATGAAAACTATCATTGTAGATACTGACTTTTGAGAAAAGAATTTTAATGTGTCGATTTTTAGCTATATGCTCCATATTGGCTTCTATGCAATAGGGCAAAAGAGTATCATCAGCGCCCAAAAACTTCACCCATTCACCTTTGGCTGCTTTCAGTCCCCTGTTAGCGTTAGCAGCAATTCCGGTATTTGTTTCGGAGCTTATTAATAATGTTCTTACAAATCGGCTATTGTTGCTGTCCAACCACCGCTTACAGACCTCCAATGTTTCATCGCCTGATCTATCATCTGTGATAATTAATTCAATATCGGGCCATGTCTGCTCACGAATACTATCGAGAGTTTCAGCAATGAAACATGCAGAATTGTAGGTAGAAATAATTACAGATACCAATGACATGGATATTACTTTTTTCTCACTTGGGATTAATCCGAGAGACAGTGTTTCTAATAGAAGCTTTAACAGAGTTCAAACGTCTCCTCCTTTCAAGAAGCTGTGCCTGAAGCTTTAACTCCTCCACATAAAAACTATTAAATCCAAATACAGGCCTTCGGTAAGCATGATCCGGAGGTTGTCCAAAGATGTTGGCCAGGAATGATTTTAAATGCTCCTCCCACTTTTGGATATTGTTTTCACTCTTGAATTTTTTACTGTGCAGCATGGCAAGATACTTTGTGTCATCACTGTCAAGAGAGATAATTTCTTCAATAACCCTTTCGATATCATTTTTATTTTCGAGCCTGACGAATGTCCCTGGTACGAAATCAAGATAAACTAGCGGATTGCCATAATAAACAGGTAGCGAGCATGCAATAATAGGTTCAAGCAGTTTTTCTGTCGTATAACCGGGTACGGAACTATTTTCGAATGCAATGGTAAATTTATAGTCCTTAATAAAACTCAGTTTATCCTTAACAGGCCCACCAATATTATTAAGATGCCTTCCACCGGAGTCAACTTTCCTGTATTTGCTTAATTCATTAAAAAAATGGTCACGAACCGGATCTGAATTGACATTATTGGAATACACAAAATTGCAAAATTTCCTTTTGGTCAGACTTTCATCCTCAGCTAACAATTGAGATGATTGGCTTTCACTTATAGATAGATTCTCGTAATGCCATTGATAATAAGCAAATAATGGATATCTCAGATACCTGTCACCGAATTCCAGGTAATGGAAGCCTATAGCATAATCACATAGATTAAAATCAGGGACCAGATTTTCACCTGTATAAAGAATCTTTACACAGTTATCATATTTGAGATGTTCCCTGCCATAGACAGAGAAGAAAAGGTAATCAGGCTTGTCGTGAATGACGACAGGAAAATGTCGCTCAAAAAACTTAAGGAAGAGGTTATTGGAATCAAAACCCGGCCAAAAATCGCAGAAATTAATTTTTATCATAGTCAGTTTGACGGTTAAACATAATGACTTCAGATCTGTTTCCTCCTGAAAACGGATGAAACAAAATCTTTTATCACAGGCTTCAGCCCCAATTTCTTATCCAGCTCAAGAAATGAATACAATGTTGCTGCTCCTAATACAATGATACCAATTGTATACCTGACAGCTCCATTAAAAAAAATTGAAAGAACAAATACGGTGATTATAACCAATATACTGATAACAAATGTTCTTATAGTTTCCCCGGCGTATACAAAATGATATTTCCTGTGTGCAAAGTACAGGGTAATGGTCAGTCCGAAAACATAGCCCACTATATAAGAAACACCAAGTCCCTCCAAACCGTAAAACATGTATCCAAGAATATTTATTATTATATTGAATATCATTGCACTTATCTCTATACCGCCAAAAACTTTCAAATCACCTTTTGCCGGAAAAATAAACCCTACAGGCCAGACAAGACCTTTCAGGATTATCCCGATTACCATCCAGCTCGCAAAAGTTACCATGGGTAGGAATGCAGATGAATAAAGTAATCGTATCAGCAGAGGCAAGGCAACTATAAGGAATACAATTATGGGCATTAGTATCAAGAGTACCATTACAGCCTGTTGATTGACAAGTGCGGTTATCTTCTTATCATCGCTGTTTATAGATGATAGTCTTGGAAAATAGTCCGTGGTCATTGCAGCAAACACGAGACCGGTCGACTGCCCTATCACCGACCAGCCGGCATTATACAGACCCACCTGATCAACACCGCCGGTTCTGCTTATAAATGCATTCAGGATATAGCCTGTAAGAAAACCAATTATGCCTGTGACTGTTATTACAAGACCTAGTTTTACCATGTTCTTTCCGGATACAATTGTCTCCCTGAAAGACATTTTTACCGGTGGTATTTCTATTTTCTCCGCGTAAAACCAGGATAATATCAGTGATGTTGCTGCAGTAAGTATAAGAGATGGGACGATCCCTTTCACCCCAAAGAAATAGTATAGCGGGACGGATGTCAATAATCCCAGGAGGGAGCCCCATACACTGGCTCTCGCGAGATACTTCAATCTTCTTCCTGCCTGGAGAAGAGATCTCTGACCATTGCTTATCGTCTGCATGAGCATGGTGATTGACAGCCACACAAATGCCCATGTATATTCACTATTACCGAAGGTCCATTTGCTTAAAAGCGGTGCCAGGCTTGCTGTTACAAGCATGCCAAGAATACCTGCAAACCAGGACCAGCGGCGCAGTGTCATTACTGTTTGCCCAATCCTGGTCTGATCGTCATTTCCATATGCCTCTGCTATATCTCTTACTGCACTGAAAGTAATGCCCAGGCCTGTCACTGATAGGATTAACTGCAGCGGAGCATTAAACAGGCCCATAATTCCTACCCCGGCTGTACCAAGTAGCACAGCCACAAACTTGGTTCTGATTATCCCGATAAGAATCTGGAATACCTGCACGCCACCAAAGAGAGAAGTGGCCTTAAATATCTGACGATAAGATGATTGTTCGGGATTCCCGGATACAGATTCTGTTTTGGGTATATTTTCAGACTGTTCCAAAAAGTGTTTATATAGAGAAATATAGCGCTATAAGCGTTTCCGATTAATCAACGGAATTGATTTACAATATCCACCACTTTCCCGGCTTCATCAAGGGTCATTACCTGACTGATGGGCAAACTTAGTACCTCCCGGTGAATCTTCCCGGTTACAGGCAAATTCAGATGAGAATATTCTGCATAGGCTCTCTGTTTATGTGGTGGAACCGGGTAATGGATCAAAGTCTGAATATCATTTTCCTCAAGGTATTTCCTTAGCCTGTCACGTTCGGGGTGACGTATAACGAAAAGGTGCCAGACATGACTCAGGGTGTTAAGGATTACATCCGGAGAGTGAGAACCCTGTTCCCCTTTCCCGGAATCTTGTTTTGCAAGCCCCGGTAGAACAATCTGAGGGTTGCATATATTGGAAGTGTAAAAGCCGGCAATCACACGCCGGAGCTGATTGTCAGCGTCCAGCCGGGGTAATTTCACTCTCAGAACTGCAGCCTGGATCTCATCAAGTCTGGAATTCAAACCCTTATGATTATGGACATACTTTTGGACTGATCCATAATTTGCAATGGATCGAACCGCAGATGCCAATTCATCATCATCAGTGGTTACAGCGCCGCCATCTCCCAGGGCACCCAGGTTTTTACCCGGGTAAAAGCTATGACCGGCTGCATCACCCAGTGATCCGGTTCGTCCTGGTCCAGGTACCTGAGTACCGGCAGCTACGGGTGCGCTATGCATCATTGTGACAGCTCCTGCTGCCTGTGCATTATCTTCAATAATTTTCAGATTATACTTCTTTGCAATTTCCGTGATCTCAGCGTACCAACAAGCCTGACCATACAAATGAACCACAATTATTGCTTTTGTCTTGTCAGTTACAGCCTGCTCTATAAGTATAGGATCAATATTATAAGTTTCAATATCAGGTTCAACAAAAACCGGTCGAAGCCGGTTGTCAGTGATCGCCAGAATAGTGGCAATAAACGTATTGGCAGGGACTATTATCTCATCCCCCTCTTCCATAACTCCAATCTCGATGTAAGCCTTGAGGATAAGGCGGAGAGCATCCAGACCATTTGCCGTTCCTATACAATGTTTTGATCCAATGAATTCAGCGAATTCCTTTTCAAAAGCAGCAGTCTCTTCCCCTAGGAGAAACCATCCGCTCCTCACTACCCGTGCAACTGCCAAAGACAACTCAGGCTCAAAACTTGAAGTTATTTTCTGTAAATCCAGGAATTTAATCATTCTCCGAGAATTTTGTTTTTTTCTTCCTCAGTAAAAGTTCTCAACACTTTTGCAGGACTGCCTCCGACTATTGTGAAATGGTCAAAGGATCTGTTGACATATGAGTTAGCCGCAACAATGCAATAATCTCCCAAAGTAACACCAGGCATTATTACAGAACCCGCACCTATCCAGACATGATTCCCTATTGTCACGGGCCTTTTCTCCAATGGAAACACCTTTTGCATAGCAGGCGAAGCATTGGGTCCTGAATCAACCATAATATTAACATTCTGTGCAATGCTTACATTACAACCAATTGTAAGTTTCGCGGCAAACCCGTTCAGCAGGCTATTCATCCCGATATAAGTATTTGATCCTATCTCCAGCTGGTTGCCAGGACTTCCATAAACAGAGCATCTTTTTGCTATTCTGACGTTATCTCCGATGGTGACATTATTGATCGAAGAAGAGGGATCAATTTCCACATCTTTGCCCAGATTAATATTTGCATATTTCATTATTCAGCTTTTTGAATAAAAACTTTCATTACCTCATAGAAATAGTCGAGATCAAATTCAGTCAAAGCCTGATGAACAGGTATAAAGAAAGCGTCTTCACCATAAAACACACTCGACTGAATACCATGTGCCCAGAAATGTTTCTTAAGTTCAGGAAGGTTAATATTGTGATTGCCTGTACGGAACATAAAGACGCCGGGGACAATCCCTTTTTCCAGTTTAAATCTTTCACTTAAACCTGATTCCTCAAACCTGCCGCGCAACTCAGTATAATTTTTTATCCTTTTACTGATAATCTGATCCTTTCTCCCGATATACTCCGATAGGACATTCTTGATATACCGCAACATTCCGGCCTGAATTTGTCCTGAATAGTTATGATTGATATGCGATGCCGAGACGAGGAGTCCTCCAACCTGAAGAGGAAACATTTTCGGAAAGCTGTAAATTACAAAATCCCCGGTCCTGCCTATTGTTTTTTCATTATCCTCAGAAAAGAAAGAACCCGCGCAATCCTCTATGACAGGCAGGTTCAACAGCTTAAGCTTCCGGAGCTCCGGATAAGGATAGCCGAATTCGTGGTTAACGAAGAGTACTTTTGTTTCAGGTAAAATTTCTCTGGACCATTTACAAAACTTCTCTATCTCATTTGTAACACAGCTACTGATATAAAAATTGCCGGAAGTAGTAAGAATTGTGACAACATCATTCTTTGACAGCTTATAATGCTTTAACGCCAGGTGAATAGCTTCCCTTCCATTGTATGTATATGTGAACCTGAAGTCACCAAATCTCTCATGGAAATAACTGTCAATTCTGTCCGAATCCGGCAGAAGCTGGTTTAAAGAAATGTCTTTCGTCTGAAATGGACCTATACAATATGTCGGAAGGCTATATGGATCAGGATATAAAATAAACACAAGTCAGCTTTTCTTTATGTCAAGTATAAACCTGTACCGTAATGAGGATATAGCTTCATGACTTTCCTTGAATCTAAGAAGCCCTTCATTCGGGATCCCGTTCTCTGTAGATATGCCAAGGTCCATATACCGGAAACCGGCCTCCTTATAATAAACAAAAAGATTCAGCAACAGAAAGTCCATTGCTCTGAGAGGACGTCCTTCATCATTGTCCCCCCAGTACACTGCATAACATATTTCATTGTGATTTCTGTAGAAGATTGCTGAAGCAACAATGTTTTTTCCCGATTCCACTTTGAAGAATTCAACAGGCCAGATCTCTCCGGTTGATAAGATATTATCCAGTGTCATATATATTGGCCTGCCAAACTTAGACCTGTTCTCACATATCAAGTCATAAATAATTCCCTTTTCTCTTTCATTCTGAGCTACAGAGAATACAAGATTATTGCGTTGAGCCTGTCTGTAATACTCCCGGCTGTTCTTTTGGCGGAACATGCCATCAAATCTTGTAAGATCTACCCAGTTAGTTATTTCCGGCAATGCCGGCTGATATCCCTGTCTGACAAGAGAATTAACCATCTTGGCATTGAATGTCATGTGATAAATATCAGGAGGTGTAATGATCTCTATTCTATTTAAAAGAAGGGACTCTGCATAATCTGAAAGCAGTTGTAAAAACCTGTCAATTTCACCGCTGTAAATATTTTCTTTCCTGAAATGGAATCCACCGAATGGCGCGGAGAATGGAGATTTCAAAATACCGTTTTTAATGCCCGCAACCAAACCAATCACCGGTTGACTGCTATCGTCAACAAGCCTGACAACACGGTCAACCTTATACCTATTGAGCTCAATAAATTTTTCCGAGATAAAAGGATTCGGATCAACAGGAAAGTATTGCCTGTATGAAATAATACCTGATTCAACTAACATTCAACTGTTTTTTTAACTCAATGAATTCCTGGTAATTCCGGATATAATCAGAAGGGTCATATCTCTCTGAGGCAAGAACCAGGCATATTGCACCTGAAGAAAAGTTGATGATCTCCCTCCAGATACCCGGTACTACCATGAGTCCGTAGTTTGGCCTGTTCAGATGAACTGTCTTCTTCATGAACCCATCATCCAGAATAACATCGAATGATCCGCTTGCCGCAACGATCAGTTGCTGAAGTGCCTTATGAGCATGTCCGCCTCGTTCTGATCCACCCGGAACGTCGTAGAGATAATAGACTCTTTTTACCCTGAAAGGAAGGTCACTGTCACTTTGTACAATTGTTATGTTCCCGGAAGGATTATGGATCTTTGAAAGCTCCATGACATTACAATTGTATATACTTGAACCGCAATCTGTCACTTTAAAGCATCTTTCTGAATTCTTCAAAATTTCTTATGTAATCACTTTCAGAAAAGTCGGTGGAAGCAATGATCATGGCAAGCGAGTTGGTAGAAAAATTATCAATCATCCGCCAGATCATCCGCGGAACAACGACACCATAATATGACCTGTTAAGAGAATACTTATACTCCGTTGTTCCGTCATGCAGGTTAAGGTCAAAACTTCCTGAAAGAGCAATTATCAGTTCATCGGTCTGTTTAAAAGCATGTCCTCCGCGATGCTCACCTCCCGGAACATCATATATCCAATAAACTCTTTTTATCTTAAACGGAATATGTGTTTCTTCCTCAACAAAGGAAAGGTTACCTCGCAGGTCAAGAAACTTTGGTAAATCTATTAGGGCCGGTTTTCCGGATGGACGCATTGTTGAATCTTTGAAATTTATCTTGAGGGAATCCGGAACTTCATAAACCTCCTTCTTTTTGTCTTTTTCCCCGTAGTATAACCGTATTTTTCACCATAGCCATAACTTTTGCCTTCTGATGATATATCATTGATAACAAGACTGGTTCCCTTTATTCCCCTTTCAGAAATTTCGTATAAAGTTCTTTCAAACATATCCCTCAGAGTATGCCTTGGCCTTACTACCAGAAGGCATGCGTCAGTCATAGATGCGAGATGATATGTATCGGATACCAGCCCGATAGGAGATGAGTCGATAACTATAAAATCAAACTCTTCCCTTAACAATCTGAATAATTCCTCAGTCTTTGCAAGGGCCGTAAGTTCAGAAGGATTCGGAGGAACAGGGCCGGCTGAAATAACCGATAAATTCTCGTAGGATGTTTGCTGAATTACATCCTGAAGTTTGTCTTGACCGATTAACCAGGTAGAAACGCCCTTTTCATTTTTAAGATTAAAATCCTGGAATATCTTTGGCTTTCGCAGATCAAAGCCCACCAAAACTGTCTTTTTTCCTAACAGACTGTAAACCGATGCCAGATTGATTGATACAAAAGTTTTTCCTTCACCGGGCATTGACGATGTAACCAGTATTACAGGGGATGTCGCTTCCTTAGTAAGAAACTCCATCTTGGCGCGCAATAATCTGAAGGATTCTGCTTGTCCTGAATTCGGGTCTTCAAAAACTACTTTGTTGGTTTTACCCGGACTGTGAGGCATATTACCAAGTACCGGCAATTGGGTCATTCGTCTGATATCCTCAAACTTTAGCCGGTTGTCAAATATAAAGTTAAGAAATATAATCAGGAACGGTATACCAAATCCGGCAAAAAGACCCAAAAAATAAATCTTAATAGGATTCGGATAAACTTTGTAACTGTATCTTGGATCAGCCGGGTCAATTACTTCACTGTCTGCCCGGTTAGATGCCTTTTGCATTTCCTGTTCGGCTCTCGTCTCAAGAAGGAAAGTGTAGAGTTCATTATTAAGCGTGAATTTTCTTTCAATCCCCAGCAATTGTCTTTCCGTAACCGGTAGTGCTGAGGCCTGTGAATTAGCTCTGTTTATCTGTGCCTGGTTTTCAGATTTTGCAAGACTGTTTGCCCTGCGAAGTCCGTTCAAGGTTTCCCGCAACGCTTCTTTTGTAGATCGAACTCTTTGTGCAAGATTTCTCTGTATAGGGTTCATTTCACCTGCTCCCCGTGTGGATAACTGGCCCTGCAATTCTGCCAGCTCTTCAACAAGCCTTGTAAGACCCGGATCGGTTATTCCCATTGTTATAGGAACAATCGGGATCTCGGAGACGGACTCTTTTGTGAGATAATCAGCAAGATAATCATAATAGTTTGATTCCAGGTTAAGACGTGCCCTTTCATTCTCCAGCAAAGTCACCTGAGCAATGATAGACTGACCCTGAGCAGAGAGGTCCATGACCCTGTGGGAAGACCTGAATTGCTGCAACCTTGTTTCCGTTATTGACAAGGAGTCAGAAATACCTATTAACTGATCCTCAATAAATTCAATTCTCCGAATGGCCTCCGTATTTTTTTTGTCAAGTGAAATGGCCTGAAATCCTTCAACATGTTTATTGAGAAAATCTGCATCCTTGGCACTATTTGTACCCACCAGACTAATTCTCAATATTGACCCTTCACGGGATAGTAATTCGACATTAAGACGGCTATTAAAATAGTTCACCAAACTAGGCATACTGTGATTAACAAAGTGTATTGCCTGATCTTTAATGTCCTGAAAAACACCAACATCACCACAATCAACCTTAAAAGCACCGTTAGGAGTTCTGATGGTATCACCAAACAAGGCAGTTCTCTGAAAAGGAAAATACTCGGATTCAGATGCCAGAACGAACATATTGTTACCTAAATAGGTAATTGAAAACTCTATATCCTTTGGCAGAGGAATCACTGTTTCGGACGATACTCTGATAGGAGAATCAGGATAGATTGGAAGTTTGTTCCTGAGTGTCTTAACATAATACTCTGTTTCAAAGGGTAATTGTTCAAGAGTCCTTTCGGTAAGAGCCCGGGACCTGATTATCATAATCTGATTCTCAATGTTTTTCATTCCTCCGGGTAAACCTAGACCCTGCAACAATTCAGAATTATCGATCATTGGACGGTCTTCAGTTTCATTGATAAGGACAGTGACTGAAGTTTGATAAGCAGGCAGTGTATGACCCAGATAGAACCTTGCACCATAAAGCGCAATTAATGTCGTGAGAATGAACCAGTACCAGTTCTTCTTTAAAAGGTTGAAAACAACAAGCGGATCCAAGCCTCTGCTTGGCTTGTTCAGTCTCCCGTGGGAGTCAAGGTGACGTGTATTGCGATGAGCCATTGATATCCTGTTATAGAGTTCTGAAATAACTTATTATCACCAGAGCGGTGGAAATTGTTGTCAGGAAGATTGTGTATACAGCAGTGTTCAAATGGAATGTTCTCCCTCTCATGGGCAGAGCGTATATAACGTCATTTGGCATTACATAGTAGTATTCAGAATGTAAAACACTTCGATCAGCCAGTGAAAACTCATTGACAACAGGACCATGAGGAGAGGGCCTGATCAACTGAATTCGCTGCCTGTCACTGTAAGTACTGATATCTCCGGCCATCGCCAGCGCCTCGAAAATGGTCATACGATCCTTTGAAATCGGATATCGCCCGGGAACGTTTACCTCGCCAATGATACTTACATTGTTATCAACCAATCTTACCGTTATTGCAGCATCACTAACATAGTTTTTAAACACGGTTTCCAAATCATTTTTTATTTCGGAAAGATTCTTCCCTGCTACCGGTACTTTACCAACGTATGGTATTTCAATACTACCGTCCAATCCTACAGGGTAGCTTGATAATGCAGCACTTTCCTGAGTAACTCCTGCTTCTCCGGTCTGCATATTGAAAAGCGCTGACCATTGCGGATCGGGAGTGATAACCCTGATAAACAGGTAATCATTCGGCATTATTTTATACTCTGCCGGTGTAACTGAGGTAAGTAACCCCGGCGAGGAGATAATTGACTCATCAGCTTTTCCAGAACGTTGAAGATATGTAATTTTTCTACGCGACACACATGAATCTGAGATAATCGCCAAAACTACAATGGACAAAACTATATACTTTATCTTCATCATAATATTATTCTTGTTTTAATGATATTCCGCTCAAAAAAGAGAACCTACCTGACTGAAATTTACACATATACGTGTTTGTGCATTTTATACATATGGAGTTCATATCAATATATTTTGAAGCGTATAAATTATTAACGAATATACAATTAAAAATAATACCGTTTATGTGATTTTCACTAATGCTATCGCACCGTCACTCACATGGAATTTGATGTAACCACCTTAATACAAACCAAATCGGTTTAATGTCTGCCCAATGCATCTATATAAAACAGCAAGTTGTCCAACAAATCGACTTGCTGAGCTTCCGGTTGCTGTCCTTAATTAAAAATAAAAACTCCGATTCAATGAAAATACCCCTTTAAATAAGCAAATCAAATATTATCTGATCTGCCCTTGGAGTTCTATTTTTAATTAAATCTCGTATATGTATATTCATGTCTGATTTTACTTAGTTTTAATCAATCATTGTGAGTAAATCTCAAATCTGGTACTGCATCCTGCAAAAGTATCGAAAGAATTATAACGTATTAAAACAGCTATTAATTATTATCAACAGATAATTTTCTGCACTTAAAGAATTGCTCATGGCCGCAAAGAGCAAAACCTTATTTTGTTGAATAATTAATCCAGATTCATGGATTATCATTTTGATCTCAAATTGTAACAAGTAATTAAA
>JAAYQC010000107.1 GCA_012519515.1 Bacteroidales bacterium
ACTTTCTGTATAGAGTTCAATGCCGTTTGTTTTAATTACTTTCTCTTTCATTTCTAATTTTTTCTGTTTGCAACTGCATATAATCATTCCTAAAATAATTGTCCAAAGTAGTTTTCTCTTCATTTATTTGTGTTTGTCTATTACTCTGTCGTCTTTTTTACAATGCTCGCTAACTGTTTTTTTGTTTACCAAAATTACATATATTTTGCATATTATGTGGTTATTGTGGAGCTGGAGTTGAATATATAAAAAATCAGTTGATTATAAATCGTCAAAAGGACTCCTTATTTTCTCAATACTATGAACCGTCACATGAGTGTAAATCTCAGTGGTCCGGCTGCTTTTATGCCCTAATAATACCTGAATATACCTTAAATCAGTTCCGGCTTCCAGAAGATGTGTCGCGTAACTGTGCCTTAAACCATGAAGTGTAATATCCTTCTTATTTATCCCCGCTTTCAGAAAGGCTGTCCTGAAGATCTTCTCCAGACTCGACGGACTATAGCGGCTTCCCTTGACTTGACCTCCAAACAAATACTTCTCGGGCTTGTAATGCAATATGTATTGGTCCAGCATATGAATCATCTTGTCCGACAACGGCACTAACCTGTCCTTGAACCCTTTCGCCTGCCTGATCTGTAGCAGCTTCCTGTCATGATCAATATCCGAGGGCAATAACTCAAGTACCTCGCTCCTCCTTAAACCGCAGCCGTAAACCATACTAAGCATAACCCTGTGCTTTTCATTCGCCACTGAGTCAAGTATCCTTTTTACTTCCGCCTTGCTCAGTACATTCGGTAACTTGTGCTCCGGCCTTGGCCGCGATATCTCACCGATATCAATTACCGACTTGTAAACCCTGCCGTAGAATTTCTTCACGGCGCTTATCATCTGATTCTGATATGACCGGCTCAGTCCATTTGGCAGGATGTATTCATCAACAATCCTAACCAGATCCCCTGAAGTACATTCTTCAGCCTCCTTCGGACTCACAAACTTCAGAAAAGTCGCAACCATGGCAGAATATGTCTTTACTGTCGATTCAGGATAACGGTTCGACTCCATCCACTTCCGGTATTTTTCAATGTCAGCCCTGCCCTTTTCACTTAATTCAGAAACTAAACCACCAGCAGATAACTTCACTTTCTCATCCAATCCGGCTTCCTTATCAGCGGTAACACGCTCTGTCACTGCCCGGTTCGCCTGACAGGACTTTTCAAATTCCAAAACAGCCTTGCCCAAAAATGCCTGCTTTATGCTTTCGAAGGCATCCGGCCTGTCGTCAATGTGCCAGTACCTCATCTGACTACTCCATCTTGCCCCGGGAAGTGTCCTGACAATGCCTATGAGTTCACTGTCATAGCGAAACCTGAGGGCGATCCTGTCCATACCATGATGAACAAGCCTTTCAACATTTATAGTTTTCATATCATGCAGCGAGTAATTATCTATTCCACAGATAATTTGCTTATGTCCGCACAAGCCACGGCCCCGTCAGTCCCAAAAGCGAAACCCCGGCAGCACTAATCCACCTCATGATGTGCTTCGTCTGACTTGCACAGAAAAAAGCAATACCAAGTTAAATAAACTTGGCATTATAGTCAAGAAATTTATGAAATGATAGTGGATTATTTTGCAATCCTGATTGAAAAGCAGTGTCAGTGCAAAGTATTACAACCATGCCTGGGTTAACAGCCGGCACCGATCGAACAATGGAGCCCACGTGATTGAATATCATATTGCCAGGTGTTTGTATCACCTTTATGAAAAACAAAAGGAGCCAGTATTTCTAACTCCTTGTGTATTTGTGATTCCGGCGCGATTCGAACGCGCGACCCACAGCTTAGAAGGCTGTTGCTCTATCCAGCTGAGCTACGGAACCGGACGGCCACAAAAATACACTATTTTTAAAATTCGACAAGCAAAATTATTTATACCGCTTTTCTTAGTCCTGCCGGCTGAACTAAAGCAGGATGACAATTTATACTAAACTCCTTTGCATTTGCGAAACACTCCCCGGAAATGCGAACCGTTGTCGAATATATAACCAAATTTTATTATCGTTTTACATAAAATAATTATCGAATAACAATAACCCAGTTATCGTTATTCGATAAAAATTCGTGTGAATCTTAAGTTCACTCCGCTTGTTTCATGTAGTTCACTAGTCCTTTCATGTCGATAATCGCCCTCAGCCGGGCCGGTAAAGGCTCAAAACGGAAGACATTTTCTCCAATCCTGATCTCACCCGCTTCAAGACTGATGTCAACATTGTCTCCTTGTCTGAAGGCTTCAACCGCTTCACGGTGAACAATGAGAACAAGCCCCTGGTTAATGGACGAACGGTAAAAAATCCTGTTAACCGACTTAACAAGAACTGCCTTTATTCCAAGATGAGCCAGTCCGACTGACGGGTGCTCGCGGGAACTTCCGCAGCCGAAATTGTCACCTGCAACGATAATGTCGCCCTTATGTGCATTAGTCCGGAATGATGGATCAAAGTCTTCAAACAGATGTGGGATTATTGATGCCGGATCAGAACTCAGAGTGCTGTATGTGTACTTCCCGGGAAACATCTGGTCGGTGTTCAGATTGTCTACATCGGAGTAGTTCCATACATTGCCCGATTTCCGGTTCTCATCCTCCCCTATCGACGATGTGCGGCTCTGCTCTGCCTTATACGGAAACTTTCCGTCGTCGGGATTGTTGCGCGGATCGGTGATGACTCCTGTTATGGCCGACAGGGCTACCGTTGCCGGAGATGCCAGATATATTGAGGCATCCTTGTTCCCCATCCTCCCGGGGAAATTCCTGTTGGCAGTTGATATAACCGTGTGCCCACTGGCCGGTATGCCCAGCCCGGTACCAAGACACGGACCGCAGGAAGGTGGTAGTATGCTTGCCCCTGCTTCCACGAACACGGCGGCTATTCCCTCGTCGATAGCCTGAAGGAGTATCCTGTCGGATGCAGGTATCACATTCAGCTGAAAGCCTTCCTTTATCTTCCTTGACCTGAGTATCTCGGCAGCAATGCGAAGGTCCTCTATCCTTCCGTTGGTGCAGGTTCCTATCAGTCCTTCCGAAACCGGAACTCCGGCCACTTCTGCTACCGACTTTATATTATCTACATTGTGAGGAGCTGAAACAACAGGTATTATCTCATCAAGATCTATACTGATCTCTCTTGCATAATATGCTCCCTCATCGGCCCAGACACCGGCGGAAATGTCAGCATCCTTGCCAAGAAAATCCAAAAGCACTGAATCCGCGGGGAATACAGCGTTCTTTGCTCCCATCTCGCTTGCCAGGTTCGCAAGCGTCATCCTGTCGGAAACTGAAAGGCTGCCGACTCCATCGCCATGATATTCAACCGACATGTAATTGGCGCCATCAGCCCCGAGCATGCCTATAATCCAAAGGGCAAGATCCTTGGCGTAAACACCCTGCCCAAGTCTTCCTTTCAGTGTAATTTTAAGCGATTCGGGTACACGGAACCAGGTCTCGGCTTTTTTCCAGATGCCTGCCGATTCGGTTCTGTCGATACCCGCGGCAAATGCATTAAATGCTCCCGCGGTCGAGGTGTGGCTGTCGCTTCCCACGATCAGCATCCCCGGACGGGCGTAATATGACATTATCTGATGACAGATACCCCTGCCTGCATCATGAAAGCGCTTTATGCCCTGGCTTGCTGCAATATCCCTGATCTCCTGATACTGGTTTGCCAGTTTCGCATCGGCAGGGGGCGCGTTGTGATCGAGAACGATAAGCATCTGTCCAGGATCAGCAACCCTGACTCCTCCCATCTTCTGAAAGGTCTTGTAGATACTGGCGGTGTTGTCGTGAGTGAGAATGATGTCGGGATGCGCGAACACGACAGCTCCCGCGGGAGCACCAAGTATCTTTTCTGCAAATGTCATTGTCTTCATATCTTCATAATTGAAAGATTCCTCCTTTTCTGTAAATATCAAACTGAACCCTTGAAAAGGGCGTTGAACTGACTGTCCGGCCGGTGGTCAGATTGCTTATTTCCCCCTTCAGAAGGTCAATCCTGAGACGATCTCCATCTGATACGGCGAAATCTCCGGCGGCGCTACAGCTCACAACGGGGAATGCAGCATTAATTGCATTTCTTTCGTAGATGGCCCCGAATGATTCGGCAACTATTGCACTAACTCCCAGGGATATAAAACAATCCACGGCTTGCTGACGCGAACTTCCCGAACCGAAATTCCTGCCTGTAATAACAATATCACCCGGGCTCGTATTCCGGGCAAAATCCTCGAAGCCGCTCAGGTTATCAAAGGCATACTGGCCCATCTCGCGGATATCCGTTATAGCCAGGTAGCGGTTATGAAAGATCATATCCGTGTCGATATTGTCTCTCCTTACCACTCTCGCCCTGCCCTCAATCACTTCAGACTTTTCTGACATCTGAGCTCGCGGCTTTGCAGGCTCCTGAGCGGCTATTTTTTCAGGAGCCGGGAATTCTGCTGCCCTTGCAGGTATTTTTTCTGCCGTTGTAATGAATCCGGCAACGGCGGAAGCAGCCACAACAGCAGGCGATGCCAGGTATACGCTGCCCTTCCCCTGTTTTCCGGGGAAATTCCTGTTACCGGCGCTTACAGTTACCTCTCCGGGACCGTTCTGACCCACCTGTCCGGCTGCACATCCTGCACATCCGGCATTTGAAACCAGGGCACCTGCCTTCTTGAAGATATCTATCAATCCCGTTTCAAGGCATTGCTTCCAGATACGGTCCGTCGATGGAACAATCTTAAGAACAACCCCGGGCGCTACTTTTCTGCCTTTCAGTATAGCGGCCGCAACATGCATATCCTCCATCCTTCCGTTTGTGCAACTCCCTATAAAACCCGAATCGATCTTAAGTCCGGAAACACTGTCGGCGGGTACGGCATCATGCGGTGCTCCCGGTCTTGCTACCATCTGGGTGAATGCTCCCGCGTCCAAGATGAATGATTCTGCATATACTGCATCCTTATCGGCATAGACGGGAGAAAAAGCTGTTTTCGATCGTGATGAGCAGTAATCGATTATTTCCCTGGAAGGAGGGAATAATATAATTATAGCACCCATTTCGGTTGCCATGGATGATATTGTAATTCTCTGATCAAGAGTCATTTTCTCAGCTGTCTCTCCATAGATCTCAACTGAATAGCCAAGCAGGGAGTTGGCTCCGAAGCGGGCAAGCATGTTGAGCACCACATCTTTGGCTGCAATATCATCGCCCGGAGTACCCTCGAGGGTAATTTTTACCGATTCAGGCACCTTGAACCATACCTTGCCCTTGCTCCAGCCTGCCGCGATGTCCATATCGCCCATGCCCTGCCCGAAGGCGCCGATGGCCCCGAGAATATTTGCATGCGAATCGGTGGAAACCGCGGTTGCCGACGGATACACAATCCCTTCGTCGATAATGATATGAGTTCCTATTCCCGAATCAATGTCATACACTTTTATCCCGTTCCCGCGGGCAAACTGACGGCATAAATGCTGATTCACGGCGTATTTCTGATCCGATCCTGTAGGGTTGCAATCGAAGGTGAACAAGGTCTTTGCCGGGTCGTGGATTGTTAGTCCGTTGTCCAGTATGTTTTTAACCACATTGGCGCCTCCGAAATCGCGTGCTATCCTGGCATCCAGTCCGATATCCAGAATATCACCAGGCCTGACCGATTCCTGTCCGGAATGGTTTGCCAGGATTTTTTCTATCATGGTCATTGCCATAGTATAACGGTATTAAATAATGAGTTTAAGCTATTGGGTTTTATTGAAGCTGCCCCTGTAATCACGGGGAGACAATCCCTCTGACTTGCGGAAATGTTTGTTGAAGTTTGAGATGCTTGAGAATCCGCACTGGTCGGCAATATCACTTATATTATAGCCGGTTTCGCGGAGAAGATGCCTTGCTTTTTCAATCCTGACCCTGGTCAGATATTCCACGAATCCCTCCCCTGCATTCTTCTTGAAGTATCTGCTGAATGCAAAAGGACTCATCTTTGCAACGGCAGATGCATCCTCCAGGGTAAGCGGACGGGCGAAATTATTCCTGACATACTCGGTCACGTCGGTCATCCTTTTATTATTCCTTTTGTCGAATGCTTTTTTGTAGGTCTCGCTGCAAAGAGCCTTCCTTTTTACCGATGAACACATTATACTGAGTACATTGAAGAAGCTTATCATTTTCTCAATGCCCTTTGTTTTCAGCATATTTTCCAGATGTGGTTCAGCCAGCCGGGCATCATCGACAGAAAAGCGAATGCCCCTTCCGGAATCGGCAAGAAGATTTCTGACCGCCTGAAGCTCATGCTGGGCAAGCAATGCTTCACCTATTGATGAAAGTTTGAAATGGATCATCACACCCCTTTCCCGGCCAGAATTGTCGCTGTCGCGGTAATACTCCCAGCTGTGGGGAAGATTATCACCGATCAGAACAAGGTCGTAGGAACCAAACATTTCAGCACTGTCCCCAACAATCCTTGTACCTGCACTGTCGATATTCAGCATGATTTCATACTCGGGATGGGAATGCCAGAACACGTCGGCCCCGGAAACATGCTCAGTAATGAATCCGCCACTGTCATCAATATCGGTTATTTCAAATTCAGCAGCCATAACATGCCATTCAATCAGCGGAGGGTATGATCAAATATACGGATTTTTTAATCAAAACATAATGAAGCTTCGTCAATTAAAAATGTTAGCTCATCATAAAAACAGTTATGGTGGATAAATATTTATTTTTTCTTTTTGATTATACCTTTTTAATATCTAAATTTGTTACCAAGCTCATGCTATTGGTAAAAGAGGAGAACAGGGTTGAGTGTGAAAATCATCAGGATTGTATTGCAGACATTGACTTTCACATCAGGAACCTGAGGAATAGCGCCAGCTAACCATGGTTCCGTCCTTTTATCAGACAGTAGACACGGGAATTATCTCACTAATAACGCCCGCTCTTTGGTTTTCACATCGACCCTCACTCCTCTTCTTTTTGCAGCCCCGGCAAGGCTGTTTTTTTTTGCCCGAATTTTTATGTTGTCCGATATTAAAATTCGCTATATTTGATAAAGCCTGTCATTCACCGGAATGACCATAAAGCCTTTAAACAGGGACAAGATGAAAACATACATAAGGAGACGCGAAAAGAATGATAGTCTTGTAATACTCTACGGGGGTTGGGGTACCGACGAAAACATGTTCACCCCCCTGTGTACCGATGATTTTGACTTTATCCTGTTTTACAACTATTCCGCCGACGAGGCCCTGGTTCTGCCCGAAACAAAAACATACCGCTCTATAACTCTTATAGGATGGTCGCTGGGTGTTTGGGCAGCAGAATATCTTTCCCCGAAAACGGCAATCAAACCCGACCTTACAATCGCCGTCAACGGAACGCCGGTTCCGGCCGATGACAATTACGGTATTCCGCTGAATGAATTTGAGAGCACCCTGAATAATATTACCGAAACTAACATGGAGAAATTATACTTCAGGATGTTCGGGGATAAAAAGAACTATCTGCGAAATGCCGACAGGATCCCTCAAAGGTCGATAAAATCACTTCATGATGAGCTGAGATGGCTTTATAACAGAATCATGGAGCAAAAAGAACCCGGATTCAGGTGGGACTATGCCCTTACAAGCGAAATAGACAGGATATTTCCTGCAAAAAACATGAAAGGCTACTGGGAAAAGGAAAAGGAAACCAGGCACATAATAGTGCCTTTCCCCCATTATTTCTTCCACGAATGGAGATCGTACACCGATTTTATTGAATTCGTGAAGAAGTACAGGATTTCTGGAAAACGCGGAAAGTGAAGCTCTTTTTTACCCGTGCCTGTGCCGGCTTAAAGATCATTTATAAGAATGTTTGACTCCGAAGCCGCAATAAGAGCCTCGAATTCATCAAGCATGCCCGTCATTTTATCGTATTCGCCATTCTGATTGAACAGCTGCTGGTCGGAACCCTTCCTCTCGAGTTTGCTGAGAACAAAACTTACCGTCATCTTGTTGACATCCATGGCAGGCTGGAAAAGCCTTTCATGGTGCTCCTCTTCGTGTATCACCGATACCAGCCGGCTGTCGGTAAGATCCTGCAATATGTCCCTTACCAGTCTGACCGGTATTCTAAGCTCGCGCGAAAGGTCTTCGGAACTCAATGCCTTTTCACCCATCGTGAAATTATTCACAATGGTCTTCATTATCATGAGCGACAGAGCCTTTTTCTGGTGCTGACTGACATTCAGAGATTGATATTCAAACTCGAATCTTGTAACGTTCTGATTGGCAAAAGCAAGCTCCGCCCCAAGAAGCAGGATTATCCAGCTTGCCTGAACCCAGATTATAAACAGGGGGATGGCGGCAAAACTTCCGTAAATGGCACTGAGTTTTGAAATTCCAAACTGAAGGTCGATATAAAGCCACTGAAGCAGCTGCAGTATGGTGCCGGTTATAACTCCCGAAACAAACGCGGGAATAAATTTAACCTTGGTGTTGGGCATTATGATAAAGAGGATGGTCAGCCCGATCCATGTTAGCACATAGGGACCAATTTTGATAATGAAACCGACTATAGGCCTGATGAATCGTATCGACTCGGTGTTTGAATAAAGCTCTGATGTTACAAACACTGTCAGACTGCTTGAAAGAACCAGGACAACCGGGGCAATGAGAAGGATTGCAATGTAGTCGGTAAACTTCCTCAGCCAGGGTCGTGAGACCTGAATCTGCCATATATGATTGAAGGAGTTCTCTATCTGATCGAGAAGCGATATCACCGACCATACAAGGATGATAAGACCAACTCCGGCAATATAGCCGCCCCTGGTAGCCTGCATGGCGTTGCCCGCCTGTTTGAGTATCCAATTAAGCACCTCGGGCTGGTTCTGAAACTCCCTGATAAGTAGTTCCTGAAGTTTCTGGTCGAGGGCGAATCCCTTTGCCACACCGAACGCGATAGCGGCAAAGGGAATGATCGACAACATCGTGTACAGCGTAAGAGCAGATGCCCTGAGTTGAACCCTGTCTTTCATGAAGCCCCTGGCAGCAAGGACTATAATCCTTAATTGCCTTATCAGAAATGACTTGCCTCTTGAGATATCGGATATTGAAGTATTCCAGATATAGTCATTAGCCTGCTTTATCTTACCGAGCGCCCATGAAACCGGATCAGCCATCTTATTATTTTTAACTCTAACGTGCGAAAATACAAAATAGTGCATATATATTTATTCGCTATTTTAGATCAAAATATAGATCATGCGAATAGAGATTTACGAATTTGTAGAGGGCGCCCGTCAGGCAGTTGGATTGACCGTTATAATTGATGTCTTCAGGGCATTCTCGCTGGAATGCTATGCCATCGATGCAGGAGCTTCGAGAATAATAGCCACTGCCAGCCCGGAAGAAGCATTCAGGCTCAGGGAAATTTATCGCGGTTCGCTTCTGGCAGGTGAAAGAAATGAAAAGAAGATACCGGGATTTGATTTTGGCAACAGTCCGACCGAAATAATCAAATCCGATCTTACAGGTCATACTCTTATCCACACTACCACTGCTGGCACTGCAGGACTGATCAGTGCCGTCAATGCCGACATGATAATAACCGGAAGCCTGGTAAATGCATCAGCAGTGGCCGGATTCATACGCGAACGTAAGCCCGACAGGGTTTCACTTGTTGCCATGGGTTACAGGGCAAGCATTTCTGCTGAAGAGGACCTTATTTGTGCCAGATACATCAAATCGCTGGCAGAAGGCAGGAATGAGAATTTTGACGAAGAAATAGCGGCCCTGAGACACACTGCAGGGAAGAGATTCTTCGCGGCTGAAAACATTGATTTCTCCCCTCCCACCGATTATTTTCTGTGCATTATGAAGGACAGGTTCGATTTTGTCCTGAGAGCGGAAAGAAGAGATGACGGGAATATGGATATCAGAAGGAGCGATTTCTAAATGATATCGGGCGGTATCCTGAATATGGGAAGCAGCTTTCTACGGCAGTGAATTTCCCTGTAGGTGCAGAACATACTCAGCTTATAAAGCTGAAAAAGAGGGAGACATATTTTTGCAGAATCAAGGCGTATCTCCATTCTTTCCCTGTTCCGGATAAAGATCAGGGCAAATAGCCGGGTCAGCCTCAGAATATTAAGACACCTGAATGCTTTTACAACGGGAATTGCCGATGCAAAAGTTGCCTTGTCAGTGACATTGTCATACAGTTTGCTCAGATTCTCTATGCTGTCCTTTGTTTTGGCAAGGAATTCCCTGTTCGACTCAACTCCCAGGTGAACAAGTCCGTTATCAATGTGCAGGACGGGTATGCCTGCCATGCGAAGCTGGTAACCAAGCAGGGTGTCCTCGTGGCCGTAACGCTTGAGTTCCTCGTAGAACCTGAACTTGGAAAAGACAGATCTTTCAATCATTACATTGAAAGTGGTAAAAAAAGAATACGGGTGCTTGTTCCTGTATGATGCCTTCTTCTGTTCCTTTTTTCTTCCGTATTTCCAGCGAAGCATCTTGTCAGGATCACCCGGCGGGGTGTCCCTGTAAAGTATTCCTCCGCTGATTACCCTTGCCCTGTGAATATTCTCAAGCCATTTCTGAAGATAGTTCAATGCAGTTCCCCTGATCATCGTGTCGGCATCGATGAACAAGAGATAATCGCCCGAGGCCTCATCTATCAGACGGTTCCTTATCGATGCCCTGCCAATGTTCTTTTCAGATGATACAAGCTTCACCACATCGTCAGTAAGCGACTGGTATTTCTTCCGGAAGTCCTCGGATGATCCGTCATCACCTATTATTATCTCGGTGAATTCAGGTACATTTTCCATTCCATCCCTCATCCAGTGGACAAGGGCAACAATGTCATAATCATTTACCGGGATCAGGATGGATATCTTCATTTCACAGCTTATCTGAAAGAGAAGTTTATATTTATCAAAATTACAATTTATTTATAATTTTCCTAAAACTGCTGTTTGGCAAAGAAATTGCATTGAATAAATTTGCACACATGTTATTCATGTCATTCATTACTATGAAAAACCTGATATTTTGCCTGCTTTTGTTATCAACGGCATTTTGTTCCTCAGGCCAGACACACAATGGATATGAAATTTCAGTCAATGTATCAGGACTGAGCGATTCTACTATTTTCCTGGCATACCATTTCGGCGACAAACAATACATACAGGACACCGTGGTTCTCGACAGCCGCGGCAATGCCGTGTTCTCAGGTCAGGAGGCCCTGCCCCAGGGCATTTACATGATCGTTCTTCCCGGAAAGCAATATTTTGAAATCCTGATGTCTGATGACCAGCAGTTTGCCGTTTCATGCACCCACCCTGACTATTTCAACACGCTAAGCTTCTCGGGTTCCGACGAAAACGAATCGTTTGTTGTCTACCAGAGAAACTGGGTTGAAATGCAGAGGAAAGCTTCAGGGATAAGCAAGAGGCTTCAGTCAAACAGACAGAATCCTGATTCCCTTCAAATCCTTACCGGCATGCAGAAAAAGCAGGAAGATGCAATGAAGAGCTACCTGCGTGAGGTCATAAGGAAAAATGAGAACAACCTGCTTTCACTGCTCGTCAGGGCCATGCTTCCCGTGGAGGTCCCGCAATTTAAAATTCCCGAAGGAACCGGGAATCCCGACTCGGTAAGGTGGGCCATGACTTACGCGTATAACAGGGATCATTTCTTCGACAATACCGACCTCACTGACGAAAGGCTGCTGAGAACACCCATTCTGCAGGCACGCCTTAAGGCTTTCTTTTCAAATGTCCTGGTTCAGTCGCCCGACAGCATAAACAGGCAAATTGACAGGATAATTGCCAGAACAGAGAAGAATCCGAAAATATTCCAGTTCGTTTCGGTCTTTCTTTTCAACCACTTCAGGGAGAGTGAAATAATGGGACACGATGCCGTGGTGCTAAAGCTTGCCGATGATATTTATCTGTCAGGAAAAGCCGATTGGGTTTCCGACGACTTCAAAAAAGACCTGCGCGAACAGGTTGAAAGAATCCGACCCAACATTATAGGGATGAAAGCCCATGACCTTATTATGGATTCCGACAGAGGTATGTTCGTTGCCCTTTATGACATTGAGAAGGATTTCACCGTTGTTTATTTCTGGGAACCTGATTGCGGCCATTGCGCTGAAGCGACACCTAAGCTCAAGACCTGGTACGACACGGCAAAAAATCAGGGAGTGGAAGTGTTTTCAGTATGCACGGCAGGAGAAAAATCGAAATGGCAGAAATACATTGATGATCATAAGCTCGACTGGATTAACGGATGGGATCCGGAGCGGAGGTCCAATTTCGGTTACTACTACAACGTGGAAGCAACTCCGCTTATTTACATACTCGACAGGGACAAGAACATAATAGCAAAGAAAATAGGGGTTGACGACGTGGGACCCTTTATCGACAATTACAGGAAGTACTTCATGAAGTAAGCAGCTCTGCCTGGACAGGAAACGGATGATCAGATAGTTCCGCAGGATTTTCGTACAATGAGCTCCGGAGAAATGGTTACCTGTCTCTTGTATTTCGATTTACCTGCATTTCTAACTTCTGACCAGATCATGTTTGACACCTTGAGAGCCATTCCCGAAAGAGGTCTCCGCAAACATGTCACAGGTGACGACATCAGGTCAAAACCTATGCCTTCTTCCATTGATACAATCGCGACATCCTGAGGCACACGAAGATTTTTCCTTCTGAGATAGCTCATGATGCTGTAAACCAGGTCGGCCTGAACAACTATTATTATCTCGGCACTGTACGGCGGACGAAGATAATGGTCAATCTGTCCCTGATCAATTTCTCCTCCATCCACCGGCATATCGAATTCGACTATAAAAGGCTTGTTCATTCCTTCTTTCGAAGTGATGTTATCCTTCAGATTACTGATTAGCTGACGGTCGAACTGAGAAGCCAGTCTGTCGGTGGCTATCAGTATGTTCTTGTAGCCCAACCTGACAACATGGTCAACAACTTTCCTTGCACCATCTGCATAATCGGTACCGACTGTATTCAGACGAAGATTCCTTACTGATTTTTCAAGCAAAACGAAGGGATATGCCATGGCCCGGAGCGAACGTATGGTATTTTCGTCGGCGGCATCACCGGCAAGTATAAGACCGCTGTAAAACTTTTTAAAGGCTCCGACCATCCTGTTATACCTGTCATCATCCGGATCCTTGGTCATTATTGAGAATCCGACTCCAATACTGCCGAATGCCCTCTGCAGATAGGGAGTAATTCCATATACAAAGGGATCATGAAGGGAAGGAACAACCATTCCTATTATTCCGGGTTTCTCTTCTGCCTAAGTGCTATCCGTGGGATCCCTCTGAAGATCAAAATATCCCATCTGTCTTGCCAGCGCGAGAACTTTCTCCTTGGTTTCCTTCCGGATACCGTGCTGGTCGGCTTTGTTATTCAGAACCAACGATACCAATGTACTGGATACACCTAACTTCTCAGCTAAATCTTTATTCTTGACTTTTTTCCCCATTTTCTCCTAAAATTTGCATGATCTAAATTAGGAATTTTTTTTATAAATGAGAAAAGTATTAATTATTTTTAACTTATAGTAAAAACTCTATATCTAAATAAGTTGCTGGAATAAATAATTTTAGCTGATTATCACTAAAATATCATTTCTTCGGTGGCTGCATTCCTCGCTGCCTGGCTGCTTCCTCAAGCCTCTGCTGCCACTTCGATTTCTTCATTGGCTTTTTCTTATTCTCCTCGAGTGTTGCCAGAACCTTCTTTTCATCAATGAATCTCTTGGAGATCATGTTCTGAAAGTATGTCAGGATATTTGCAAGGAAGTAGTAATACGTCAGACCGGCCGAAAAATTATTGAGTATGAACATGAACATGATGGGCATCACGTACATCATCATCTTCATTCCCGGCTGATCCTGTCCGGACGTTGAACTGGTCATCTTCATGGTCAGAAGCGTTGAAGCCGTCATCAGAAGTGTGAAAAGGCTTACATGGTCACCGTATAAGGGGATCTTGAAAGGAAGATCCAGTATTGAATCATATGTTGATAGGTCAGTTGCCCAGAGAAAAGCCTCCTGTCTCAATTCGATCGAAACGGGGAAGAAGCGGAACATGGCAAACAGGATAGGCATCTGAAGCAACATCGGAAGACAGCCTCCCATGGGATTTATACCGGCCCGCTTGTACAAATCCATGGTGGCCTGTTGCTTCTTCATGGCATCTTCCTGTTTGGGATATTTTTTATTTATCTCTTCAACCAAAGGCTTTAGTACCTGCATCTTTGCCGTAGACTGGTACGACTTGAATGTCAGCGGGAAAAGGAAAATCTTGATAAGTATTGTAAGGATAAGTATTATCAACCCGTAGCTGCCAATGTACTTTTCAAGCAGGTTGAAGACAGGAATTATCATAAACCGGTTGATCCATCCTATTATATTCCTTCCGAGGAAAATAAGCTTATCGAGTTCGAGACCTTCCTTTTTAAGAGTGTTTATATGATTCGGTCCATAGTAAAGCTTCATTCCAACAATATTGTCTGAACCGGGATTGAAGGGCACTCCCAACTCTGCAGTATAATATCTTATATATTTTTCCAGAGTCGGGGTTTTTGTTGAAACCACCGTCCCGTTAAGGAAATGATCCTTGCTGATCAGTACCGAAGAAAAGAACTGATCCTGAAAGGCCACCCAGCTTAGTTTAGTCGGAAGATCTGCCGTCTCTACTTCCTTTGACTGCCTGAGGCGTATGCTTTCAACATCGTCCTGGAAGAACTTGTACTTAATGGTGGTATAATATTCCTCATTCTGCCGGCCCTTCTCCTGCTGGGGAAGATACATCCTCCAGTCGAGAACGATGCTGCTCAGGTTAGGTGCAATGATGTCTTCAAGCGATTTGAAAGTAACGTCGAAGTCGACCATAAAACGATCGGGCTCAAGCGTGTATTTATATTCAATGTATTTATCGCTTCCTGCATGAAGCCTCAGTGTTACGCTTCCGGGCGCATCAGTTACATTTATATGATTTCTATCTCCAACCGGGGTGAAATACAGATCATTTGTCTGAATAGCCTTGTTGTCGGCAGTATAAAAATTAAAACCGAAAATGGTCGAATCACCTGAAAAAAGTATAAGCGGCAGCGAATCGTGTGTTACATACTCCTTGACACGCACTGATTACACCCTCCCTCCCCTTGTTGCAATTTTGAGTTCGATACGGTTGTTTTCAAGTGTGATGAATTCATTTGTCCCTGTAGCTGAAGCCCCAAAAGCACCATACCTGCCCGAATCGGCAACTGCCACTCCGGGAATTTGTGAAAGGGGCGTTCCTGAACCTGCATCAGCTGCAGGTATGGTATCAGTACTCCGTGTAGCCTGTGTAAACCCCAGCTCCCTGTTGATTTCATTTACTTTTTCCACCGCTTCGGGCTGGTTGGGCTTGAATCGCAGGGCGTTTATATACTCAGCTCTCGCGTTTTCAAGATCCCCGGCAGCATACAATGAGTCAGCCACTTCAATGACTGCCATATATGCCTTATTCATCCTGCTGTTGTTATAAATGCTGAATCCGACAAACACTGCGAAGATCAGAATCAGTCCGGTGATAGTATTCCTGTCCATTCTGTTTTATCAATATTATCCTTTTGCTAGCTTCTTTTACTTGTTAATTCCAATCTGACAGATTCTGGCCCGTCGTTATATTGTTTGCATGACTCGTAAATGAATTGAGAAACCTGGGATCGAAGCGGGTTTCCGTCCCGTCGGGTGAGACAAGGTTTTTGTGCTATTATTCATCCAGACCCGACTGATCAATCAACCTGACCTTTTCCTCAAGCATCCTGATCGTTTTCTTTGCATTCTCAATCTTGTCCTGCACCTCCCTGATCAATGTTTCCGCATTGGGTGACTTTGCAAAGAATCCTATATTGTTTTCCCAGAGTACAATATCATTTTCAAGCTGCTTGATCTTCGTGTAGAACTTATCTCGTTCGTTGCGTACTTTCCTTGAGGCCTTGGGATTAGTCCTGAGACTGTCGAGTTTTGTCCTGTATTTGAGAATACTCTTGTCTTCGTCGGCGATCTTGAGTCGGTCGAATTCCTTGTTCAAAGCATTCCTGTACCTGTTTGTTATTTCCTCCTTTTTATTAAAAGGAACAAAGCCTATTTCCGTCCAGCGAAACTGTAATTCCTTTAGTCTCTTGAATGCGGCGTGAACATCGTTGCCCGGTTCAAACTCCTCCAGTTCGGCAATGATGGCGAGTTTGGCCTTAAGGTTCTCCTCGTAGGATGTATCCAGACTGCTGAAGTGTTCGGCTTTCCTGTTGAAAAAATGATCGCAGGCTTTTCTGAAGCGCCTCCACATCTTTTCAGAATGTTTGCGCGGCACCGGACCAATCTCCTTCCATTCGCGCTGAAGCTTTATAAGGGCATCGGATGTAGCTTTCCAGTCGGTGCTTTCCTGAAGGGCTTCCGCCTGTATGCAAAGTTCGGTCTTCATCTGGAGATTGGTAAGCTGAGTCTCCTTATTGTCGGAATAGAAAGTCCTCTTTTTCTCGAAGAAGGCATCGCAGGCTTCACGGAATCGCTGATAGACCTTGTTGTTCTGCTTCTTTGGAGCAAATCCGATAGTCCTCCACATTTTCTGAAGGGACATTATCTTTTCGGCCTTCTCGTCAAAATCCCTGAAACTTTTCATTTCAAGGAGATTGATCGCTTCAACTTCCTCGCAAAGAGCTATTTTGGCCTCAAGATTTCTTCTCTGCTCTTCCTTCTGCTTCTCGAAATATTCATGGTGACGCTTATTGATATGGCTTGTGGCCTCCCTGAAACGTTCCCATATTTCATTCTTGGATTCCTGAGGTACCGGACCTATTTCACGCCACTGATTATGAAGTTCCTGAAGCAGTCTGAACGCGCTCACGGGATTTGGCTCAAGCATCAGTTCTTCAGCCTTTTCACAAAGCAGCACCTTTGCCTCGAGATTTTTCTTCAGATCAAGGTCCCTGAGCTCCTTGTTGATTTTAATGTAGCCGTAAAATATTTCAACACTGTGATGGTAGTTTTCCCACAAATCCTTCAGGGAATTCTGCGGAACAACTCCTATTGAATGCCATTCATTCTGCAGGGAACGGAAATCCTGGAATGTTTTGTTGATTGATTCCTCACGGTTGACAAGATCCTTAATCTTGTCAATTATATCATATTTCTTTTTGAGATTTTCGTATTTCTCAGCTTCCTGTACACGGGAGTAATCATTCCTTTTCTCCCTGTACTTGTTGAGAAGATCCTTTACCTGGTAATCGAGGGGGTCTACCCATGCCTTGTAGTCATCTATCTTGCCTCCTTCCTCAAGGAATTTCGCCTTACGCTCCTCCGACTCCTGTCTGAGCTTTTTGTAAAACAGGGTTTTTATCCTGTCCACATCCTCACGGATCTCCGAGGGTGGCCTGTTGTCTATAATCAATCCCAGCGTCTCGACGAGCTCGTTTTTCGAAAAACGTGAATAGTCAACAGGCGGAAGCTCCATGTCTTCATAATCGGAGGTATCATATGTCCTGGCTTCAGTTTCGGCCTCCGCTTCAATGCCTGCTGCTGCACTCCCTGCCTCGGTTTCGGTTGAACTCCCTGCCTCGGTTTCGGTTGCACTCCCTGCCTCAGTTTCTGTTTTAGCTTCAGCGTCCGGTGTACTTTCTGCTTCAGTGTCTGTTGCACTCTCCGGTTCGATATCTGTTGTACTCCCGGTTTCAGTTTCTGATGTACTCTCTGGTTGAGTTTCTGATGTTCCTTCAGGTTGAGTTTCCGTTGTACTCTCAGGTTCTGTTTCTGATTTTACTTCCCCTTCTTTTATGTCCTGACCAGGTTCGTCATCGACTGCACCTTCGTTTTTTACAGCATCAGAAACCCGCGGCTCAACTACCGGTTCAACTTCTTCTTTAATCTGCTCAGCCTCAATCTCCTTTTTGTCATCCCCCCTATCATCCACCGGCTTCTCAAAAGCCATCGCGGCTTCCGCGTTTTCATTGTTTAATGTTTCATCAGTACCCGAAGCTTTGATTTCCGCCTCGTTCTGTTCTTCACGAACAGTGTCATCCGGATCATTATTAATCATATCCAATCCTTTAAGGTTCAATATCTTCAATGAAAAAACAAGGCATACCTGCCCATGTTTTTTTCAGACTACGAAAATATTGAATTATTTATTAAAACTCAAAGAATTATGCAAAAATCCGGAAATAGGTTTCAGCGGCGATCAGTTGCATAAACTGATGAATATACGCGGATCGGGAGCTTTTTCCCTAAAGTTCAGAATCATGTAAACAGTCAAACGGAAAAAACAATATATTTGAAGAGCCCTGTGCCCTGAGCTCTGTGCCCTGTGCCCTGTGTCCTGTGCTCTGTGCTCTGTGCCCTGTGCCCTGTGTCCTGTGCCCTGAGCTTTTATAATATTATAATGCAATGAATAGCAATGATGTAATCTTCGCCCTTATTGTCCTGTTAGCATTGGGTATAAGTTTGTATCGCAAGCATTTAAAGAAAGCTAAAGAAAAAGATACCGGAACCGTAAAAGGTCCTGCGCGAAATACTTCAGGATCAGGTTCTTTTCATTCCGTCAGGGATGACTATGAGCCTTACTCGGGAAAGCAGCCCGGTTCAGGTTCCGGAAAAACGGATATTTGATGCGATTGAGGTGTTAACGCTGCCCAACAAAGCAGCTGTTCCTATTTTTGGAAATCGATTATCTGAACTTCAGTACGCCTGTTAAGCTTTCGCCCTTCAGATGTGACATTGTCACCAACAGGGGATGTATTCCCGTATCCCTTATAAGTAAGCCGTTTCTGGGAGATACCGCTTTTTACCAGATAGTCGACGACTGACAGAGCCCTCTTTTCCGATAAATTAAGGTTGTACTCGTCAGACCCCGTCGAATCAGTGTACCCGCCAATCTCAATTATCAGTTCCTTGTTGTTTTTAAGAAGATCCGAAAGCATGTTGAGCTCAGCCAGCGATTCCTTTTTAAGCTGCCATGAATCAACTTCATAAAACACATTTGCAAGGAGCATCCTCTCTCCAACCCTGAAGGGGCTGAGCTTTATATTCTTTATGAAAGGATCTGAAACCGAATGGGTCCCTTCAAGCATAAAGTTTTCGGAGTAAAAAAGATAGCCGTCCTTGCTTATATTGAGACCGTAATTGTTTCCTGCCGGAAGGCAGATCAGGAAATTTCCGCCGGCGTCGGTCTTGTTATTGAATACCAGTTTTCCCGTGCTCAGGTTTATCAGCTCATATTCCGCCACAAGAAGCTGACCTGTTATCTTGTCGCTTACTTTTCCCTTGATGTAGGCAACAGGATCGGGCTGCACTGCTTCATGGAGCCTGAATGAATATATATCCTTCCCGCTCTTTTCATCGCGCTTTGACGAAAAATAGGCTTTCTCACCTCCTGATTCGATTGTCAGTCCCATCTCATCGTTATATGTATTAATGGGATAGCCCAGGTTTACCGGCTCGGTCCAGGTTGTGTCCTCCAGCATTCTTGTAAAAAAGATATCTGTTCCGCCCATTCCCGGATGACCATCGGAAGCAAAATAAAGAGTACGGCCGTCAAAATGGATGAAGGGCGAAATTTCATCACCTGATGTATTGACCTTGCTGCCCATATTCTTCGGAACACTCCATTTCCCGTTGGACATGTATACCGAATAATAAAGGTCCTTCCCTCCCATTCCACCGGGTCGGTTACTTGAAAAGAACAGCATCCGGCCATCTGCATTGATCGAGGGTTGGCTTTCCCAGTAGGGGGTATTGACCGGGCTTCCCAGATTGACAGGTATTGACCACCTGTCATTATTCCGGGCAGAGAAAAAGATGTCGCAGCTTCCCAACCCGCCCGGGCGGTCGCATGCAGTGAAATACATGTAACTGCCATCCGAGGAAAGGCTTTGAGCACCTTCATTCTGAGGAGTGTTCAGCGGACTTCCCGCGTTGATCGCGGTTCCCCAAACCGATTCCTCAAGAAAGCTTACATAGAAATCTTCCTGGGAAATACCGCGCCTGAGAACATTTTCACCCGGACGGGTCTGACGGGTGAACATCAATGTCTGACCATCGGCAGTGATTGAAGGCCAGTATTCATCGTGAACTGTATTAATCCCTTCGCCGACACTTTCCGGACTGAATGGAACAGGTTTCTTTATGGCTTCAATTGCAAATTCACAGTTTCGTATGTTTCTTACAGCAAGCAGTCTGTTTTTTTCAGATATATTATCCTGGGCCAGATAAACATTGTAATGAAGAAGGGCTTTTTCGTAATCTCCCGACATCAGTTCAGCAGTGGCCAGGTTGAAGAATACAGGCATATAGGCTGTTGAGTCGAGACTGACGGCTTTCTGATAGTTCATGGCTGCATCCCCGAATCTTTTCAGTTTGGAAAGCAGATCTCCAAGCATCATATAGGCCTCATAAAAATTCTTATCCGTTTCAATTGCCTGGTTAAAGTAGTTCTCGGCATTTACATAATCGATATAGTCAAAGGCAGTCATACCGGCCTTGTAGTATTTAAGGGCTTTGGCCGATGTGGTATGGTACTTCTGAGCCAGGCACTGGTTTTCAGAATATGCTGAAATCAGAAACAGGGAAATAAGTATGATCAGCCACTGTTTCATTTCAGGGAATATGCATGTATTTGTGTATCTGCAGAGAGATCTTCCAGTCGGGATTCTTCCTGACATATTCGACGATAGCGGGGATGATTGCTGAAAAACTGCTCCATTCAGGCTGCAGGTATAGTCTGCATTCTTCTCCGACGAGAAGCCTGTATTTTTCTGCCCATTCAAAATCATCACTGTTTTCAATTATTACTTTTAGTTCATCCGCCCTCAGGCATATGTCTTTCCCGGGAGGCATGTTGACTTTCGGCGAAAGACATATCCAGTCCCATCTTCCGCTTATCCTGTATGATCCCGATGTCTCTATGAAGGTTTTCAGGCCGCCTTTCTTCAAGCCTTCGCAGAGGGGATCGAGGTTCCACATCAGGGGTTCGCCTCCGGTCACAACTGCTGATCTTGCCCCCGAATTCAGTGCATGCTGCACAATGTCACTCGTCGTTACCAGCGGATGCACCACGGGATCCCATGAAAAACGGGAATCACACCAGTTACAGCCAACATCACAACCTCCGATCCTGATAAACCAGGCCGCCTCGCCCGAATGATACCCTTCTCCCTGAATGCTGAAAAACTCCTCCACCAGCGGCAATTCAAGCCCATCGGACCTGATATCCTGTGCTTTTACCATAATTCAAAACGTGATTGTTACAGCTTTTATTTTCCAAACAGCAACTCATAGTCTCTTATCGCGGCTTTCTTTACCCAGTCGTCCGGGATTATTTTCCAGTTATTGAGAGCAAGCGGCTTAATAGTCTTTCGGTCTTCCAGGTAATTCAGTATGTAATATCTCAGGTCCTTGTCGGTAGAGCTTATCAGCCTACCGGATAGTTTTGCCGCAGAAATCCCGGCTCCGGAAGTGAAATGTCCGCCACCACCGTTTCCCCTGTAGGAATTAACAGCAACACGATACCGTTTATTCAGCTCGAACGGTCTGCCATCCGAGAATGATTTTATGCTTACCCTGTTGCCTTCTGGCTTGCTTGCATCAACTATGTAATCTATCCCCGCCGCCGAATCAAAATTATAAGGCTGGTTTCTAAGCCAGGCTTCGCCATTCCTGATCAGTATCTCTCCGTCTTTGGTCCTCTGGAACTTAAGAAGATTATCTTCCGGGCCTTTCATGGTATTAAGCCAGTCGGCATAAGAATATTCAAGGTATTTATCGATTTCCGATCCGGTCATCCACATGGTATAAAGCATGTTTTCAAACCTGTACAGTTTGAACATATCCCCCACGGTCACCTTCCCGGCCGGAATGCTTACATCGAATGAAAGAGGGGCTGAAAAGGATATGTCGGCACCGCTTATCTCAAGCTGAATGGAATGAACCATATCCACGAATGGAGATGATCCGAAATATGAATCGCACGATGACATGTTTGCTTCTGAATATGCTATTACTTTACTTACATACTCATGCACGGCAGTCTGAGTGTCTTCAAAGGCCTTCATGAACTCAGGGTCGGGTCTGTAGTCTCTCACATCGACCAGTGAACCTGTGGCAACCGGTTTTACCTTTCCCGTGGTTTTGTCCCTGATAAATCTGACATCCACCCTTCCTATCTTCTGAGCCCTGCATCCGCCCTCTATTATGACAACACTGTCACCCGCGGAATTGACAATGGAAGTGTTGATGGAATTATGGTTATGCCCGCAAAGGATAACATCAAATCCCGGAACATTATATGCAATTGAAGCAACTCCGTTCTTGTCATAATGGCTTTTGCCTTCTTCCTCATTGTCGCGGTCATCCCAGCCTGAATGAAACAACCCGACAATCAGATCCGGATTCTCACTTTTTATCCGGGGCATATATTCCCTGGCAGTTTCAAGCATATCCCTGAATTCCATTCCCGAATAAAGTTCCGGTGGAAGCCATTGGGGTATTGACGGGGTAACCAGACCAAATACGGCAACCTTTATACCTTTCTTCTTCACAATCGTGTAAGGTTTGAAATAAGGTTCTCCCGTGGCAGTGCTTACTGCATTTGCAGCAAGCATGGGAAAATCATATTCCCTGACCAGCCTGTCGTAAACTGCATGACCTGCCTCTATGTCATGGTTCCCGGCTGTGGTGGCATCATAGCCCAGTAAATTGAATGCCCGGG